>JAPPQA010000090.1 GCA_028817255.1 Gammaproteobacteria bacterium
CCGGCGAAAGCCGGAATCCCGCGCAAAAAGAGCGCGGAACGCGCACATTGCAGCGCCTGACGGCTGGCCCCTCCCTTCATGGGATATTTCTGCAAAGGAGCGCGAGGCGCGCGCTTTCTATGCGGGATTCCGGCTTTCGCCGGAATGACATGGAGGAGGCCGGAATGACAGGAGCAACCGGGATGACAGGCAGGGCCGGGATGACAGAAAGGACCGGGATGACGTCAAAAACTGCTCGACGGCAAAACCACTCAAGAATGGATTCCCCGCGTTTCGCCGTCTTGTCTTGCGCTGCCCCGCACCGCGGGCGGCGCGCAGGCTATTCGTGCAGCTTGTCCACCGTGCACTGCGCGGCGCCCCGGTGGAAGCGGATGCGGATGCGCTCGGCGGGCCGCAATGCCCCGGCCCGGTTGACGACCGGGCCGTCCGGGTCGCGGTTCACGATCGCGTAGCCCCGTTCCAGCACCCGCAACGGGCTGATGGCGGTCAGGGTGCGGCCATGTTGGCGCAATCGGTTGCGCCGCGCCTCCAGATCCTGCTGCCAGCCGCGTCGCAGGCGCTGGGCCAGCCAGCGGCAGTTCTGCCGTTGCGTGTGCAGATATTGCAGCGGGCTCAGCGCTTGCAGCCGGCGCCCGGTCTCGGCCAAGCGCAAGCGCCGCTGCCCCAGCGTCACTTGCCGCCAGGCCCGATCCATGCGCGGCGACAGCTCGTCCAGCCGTTGCTGCAACGGGCGTATGTCCGGGCGCCGCAGCCGCTGCCACAAGCCGCGCAGTTGCCGCAGCCCCCCCTCGATGCACAGTGTCGTCAGCTCCTGCAAGCGCGACCGGGACTCGGCCAGGTCCAGCAGCAATTGCCGCTGATTCGGGCTGACCATCTCGGCGGCGGCCGAGGGAGTGGGCGCCCGCTGGTCGGCGACGAAGTCGGCGATGGTGTAGTCAATCTCGTGCCCGATCCCGGTCACGACCGGCAGCCGGCAGGCATGAATGGCGCGTGCCACCGCCTCCTCGTTGAAGGCCCACAGGTCTTCCAGCGAGCCGCCGCCGCGCGCCAGGAGCAACAGGTCGCACTCGCGGCGCTGGTCGGCGAGGGCCAGCATCCGCACCAGCGCCGGCACCGCCTCCCGGCCTTGCACGGCGGCCGGATACAGGATGATCCGCGCCAGGGGAAAGCGCCGTTGCATCACGCTCAGCATATCCCGGATCGCGGCGCCGCTGGGGGAGGTGATCATCCCCACCGTGTTCGGGAAGGGGGGCAGCGGTTTCTTGCGCTCCTCGGCGAACAGCCCCTCGGCGGCGAGTTTGCGTTTGAGGGCCTCGAAGGCCAGGTGCAGCGCCCCGTCGCCCGCCGCCTGCAGCTCGTCCACGATCAGCTGGTAACTGCCCCGCAATTCGTAGAGGCTGACCTGCCCGCGCGCCAGCACCATCATGCCCTCCTGGGGCGCGAAGGCGGATGGCGCCCGGTTGCGGCCCCGGAACATGGCGCAGCGGACCTGCGCCGCGCCGTCCTTGAGGGTAAAGTAGATATGCCCGGAGGCGGGGCGCGCCAGGTTCGACAATTCCCCCTCCACCCACAGCGGCGCGGCGAAGCCGTCCTCCAACACCCGCCGCGCCCGCTGGTTCAGCTGGCTGACCGTAAGCGCCGCCCCGGCGCTGCCGCCGGGTTCGCCGCCGCCCGGTTCTTCGCCGATGTCCGCAAGCCGCTGCGGGTGCTCTTCCATCGGGCTATTTTACGGGGAAACGGCGCATACTTATAATGGGTCTCCAGAGGGCTTTTGCGGCGCCGCCGTCGCCGGTGCAGCGGACTATGGAGAATTTCGAGCAGGGATTGACTTTCGACGATGTGCTGCTGGTGCCGGCATATACCGAAGTGCTGCCCTCCGGGGTGCGCCTGGAGTCGCGGCTGGCGCGCGACATCGTTCTGAACATCCCCCTGGTCTCGGCGCCCATGGATACGGTGACCGAGGCCCCGATGGCCATTGCCCTGGCGCAGGCGGGCGGCATCGGCTTCGTCCACAAGAACATGAGCCCCGAGAGCCAGGCGCAACAGGTGCGCACGGTCAAGAAATTCGCCAGCGCCGTGATCCGCGACCCTTTCACCGTGCCGCCGGACACCACCATCGGCGAAGTGCTGCGACTGACCCGCACGCACAGCATCTCCGGCGTCCCGGTGATTGACGACGGGCGCCTGGTCGGCATCGTCACCCACCGCGATCTGCGCTTCGAGACCCGCCACGAGAACCCGGTATCCGCCGTGATGACGCCGCGGGAACGCTTGATCACCGTGCGCGAGGGACAGGACAGCGAGGCGGAGATCATGCGCCTGTTGCATCAGAACCGCATCGAGAAGGTGTTGATCGTGGACGACGAATTCCGGCTGCGCGGCCTGGTGACCGTCAAGGACATCCAGAAGTCCCGCGAATATCCGAATGCCTGCAAAGACGCGGCCGAGCAGTTGCGCGTGGGGGCGGCGGTGGGGGTGGGCGAGCGCGACCGGGAGCGGGCGGCGGCGCTGGTGGAGGCCGGCGCGGACGTGCTGGTAGTGGACACGGCCCACGGGCACTCCAAGGGCGTACTCGACATGACCCGCTGGGTGCGCGGCAATTACCCGGACATTCCCCTGATGGCGGGCAACGTCGCCACCGCGGAGGGCGCCCTGGCCCTGGCCGATGCCGGCGCGGACGCCGTCAAGGTAGGGATTGGCCCGGGCTCCATCTGCACCACCAGGGTAGTGACCGGCGTGGGCGTGCCGCAGATCTCCGCCGTGGCGGCCGTGGCCCGCGCCCTGGCCAAGCGCAACCTGCCCCTGATCGCGGACGGCGGCATCCGCTTCTCCGGCGACATCGCCAAGGCCATCGCCGCGGGGGCGTACAGCGTGATGATCGGCGGCCTGTTCGCCGGCACCGAGGAGGCGCCGGGAGAGCTCGAGCTGTACCAGGGCCGCTCTTACAAGTCCTACCGGGGCATGGGCTCCCTGGGCGCGATGTCCAGCCTGCACGGTTCCGCGGACCGCTACTTTCAGCACGACAGGGACAAACTGGTATCCGAGGGCATCGAGGGGCGGGTGCCGTACAAGGGCGGCCTCGCGCCGCTGTTGCAGCAACTGGTGGGGGGCGTGCGCGCCGCCATGGGCTACACCGGCTGCCGCGACCTGGAGGCGCTGCGTTCCGATGCCCGCTTCGTGCGGCTGACCACGGCGGGCATCCGGGAGAGCCACGTGCACGACGTGGCGATCACCAAGGAAGCCCCCAACTACCGCCTGGACTAGGGCCTCCCGCCTGCCGTGTCCGCCGTGCCCGAACCCGCCGCCGTTCCCCGGCAGCGGCTGCTGGTGTTGGACTTCGGTTCCCAGTACACCCAACTGATCGCCCGCCGGGTGCGGGAGGCGGGGATCTACAGCGAGATTCATCCCGGCGACTGGCAGGACGAGCGGATCGCCGGCTTCCGGCCGCGGGCCGTCATCCTGTCGGGCGGGCCGGGTTCCGCCGCCGCGCCGGCGGCGGGGCGCATCCCGGAAGCCGTATTCCGCCTGGACGTGCCGGTACTGGGGATTTGCTACGGGATGCAGGCTATGGCGGCACAGCTGGGAGGCGGCGTGGAGGCCGCCGGACGCCGCGAGTTCGGGCCGGCGCGGGTTCGCGCCCGCGGCCATTCCCGCCTCCTGCGCGGCATCCAGGACGCCGGCAACGAACAGGGTCACGGCCTGCTGGACGTGTGGATGAGTCACGGCGACCGGGTCAGCGAGCTGCCCCCCGGTTTCAAGGTCATCGCCTCCACGGCGGATTCTCCGGTTGCCGCCATGGCCGACGAATCGCGCCGCCTGTACGGCCTGCAGTTCCACCCCGAGGTGACCCATACCCGGCAGGGCGAGGCGATCCTGCGCCGCTTTCTCTACGAGATTGCCGGCTGCAAGAGGGAATGGACGCCGGGGCATATCGCCGAGCGGACGATCCAGGAGATCCGCGCCCGCGTGGGCGAGCGGGACAAGGTGCTGCACGCCCTCTCCGGGGGCGTGGATTCCGCCGTCGCCGCGCTGTTGCTGCACCGGGCGCTGGGGGAAGAGCGCCTGCAATGCGTGTTCGTGGATAACGGCCTGCTGCGCCTGGGCGAGGCCGACGAAGTCATGGCCGCCTTCGCCGACCGCCTGGGGTTGCCGGTGCGCCGGGTCGAGGCCGCGCAGAAATTTCTGGACGCCCTGGCAGGCGTGCAGGACCCGGAGGAGAAGCGCCGCATCGTGGGCCGCGGCTTCATCGAGGCATTCGAGCAGGTGGCCGACGGCCTGCTGAGCGAGACCGGCGGCGCCGCCTGGCTGGCCCAGGGCACGATCTACTCCGACGTCGTCGAGTCCGCCGCCGCGGCCGCCGGCAAGACCAAGCTGATCAAGTCCCACCACAACGTGGGCGGACTGCCCGAACGGATGCGCCTGCCGCTGATCGAACCCCTGCGGGAGCTGTTCAAGGACGAGGTGCGCAGGCTGGGCGCCCATCTCGGCCTGCCGCCCGAGTGGCTCTCCCGCCACCCCTTCCCCGGCCCGGGGCTGGCCGTGCGGGTGCTGGGAGAAGTGCGGCCCGGGCATCTGGCATTGTTGCGGCGGGCAGATCATATCTTCCTCGAAGAACTGCGCCGCAGCGGCTGGTACCAGCGCCTGAGCCAGGCATTTGCGGTGTTTTTGCCCGTGCGCGCCGTCGGGGTGCAGGGCGACGAGCGCCGCTACGAACACGTCGTCGCCCTGCGCGCCGTCCAGACGGACGACTTCATGACCGCCAACTGGGCCTGCCTGCCCGCCGAGCTGCTGGAGAGCGTGTCGGCGCGCATCATGAACGAGGTGCCCGGGCTGTCGCGGGTCGTCTATGACATATCCAGCAAGCCGCCCGCCACCATCGAGTGGGAATAGGCGCGTGGAAGCGGACCAGGGCTTGCAGGGCTTGTTAGCGCCAACGGACTCCTCCCATCACTCCCCCCTTGAGGGGGAGTCGGCAAGACGAGGGCGCCAGCCCGAAGTCGCGC
>JAPPQA010000091.1 GCA_028817255.1 Gammaproteobacteria bacterium
CATGTGTAAACGATGTCCCCGCACAGGTGTAAACTATGTATCCGGTCTGTACACCTTTGGGAGAGGGACCGAGGGTGAGGGCGGAATCACGCGCTTTTTGTACCCCCTTCGCGCAATATCTGGACTAACAGCGCGCTAAGCGGGCCGTTAAACGAACGTTAAGCGAACTTCACGCCGTGCGCCGTCAGCGGCAGCGAGGTCACCCGCTTGCCCGTGGCGGCGAAGATCGCATTCGCCAGGGCCGGCGCGACGGGCGGGAGGCCGGGCTCGCCGACGCCGGTAGGCGGCTCGTCCGACTGCACGATGCCCACCTCCACCGCCGGCATGTCGCGCATCCGCAACGGCTCGTAGTCGGGGAAGTTGCTCTGCTCTACCTCGCCGCCTTCTTTCAGCGTCACCTGGTTGCGCATCGCCGCGCCCAGGCCGTAGCCGATGCAGCTCTCCATCTGCGCGCGGATGACATCGGGGTTGACGGCGACGCCGCAGTCCACCGCGCACCAGACTTTTTCCACCTTCACCGCGCCGGCGCCGGTCAGCGAAATCTCCGCCACCTGCGCCACGTAGGAATTGAAGGACTCGTGCACGGCGACGCCGCGAAAGCGCCCGGCCGGCGCGGGTTTGCCCCATCCCGACATGGCCGCGACGCGGCGCAGCACGCCGGCGTGGCGCGGGTGGTCTTGCAGGTGGCTCAGCCGGAACTGCACCGGGTCGGCACCGGCCTTTTGCGCCAGCATGTCGGTCACGATCTCGGTGGAGTACGCCGTGTGCGTATGGCCCACCGAGCGCCACCACAGCACCGGCACCGGCGACTCCTGCAAGTTGCGCACTTCCACGCGCAGATTCGGCACCGCGTAAGGCAGCGTGGCCGCGCCCTCCACCGAGGACGGGTCCACTCCGTCTTTCACGAAACCTTCGAAGGCCGTGCCGATAAGAATGGGCTTGCCGGCCAAGTCCTGCCGCCAGGCAAGCATCCGTCCGTCCGCGTCAATGCCGGCGCGGACGCGGTGCACGTACATCGGGCGGTAGAACCCGCCCCGAATGTCGTCCTCGCGGGTCCAGAACAACCGCAGCGGCCGCGAGGCGTCGGGCGAAACCTTCAGCGCATGAGCCGCCTCCATCTGGTAGTCGTTGGTCGGCGTGGCGCGGCGGCCGAAGGTGCCGCCGGCAAACAGCGAAACGATGTCCACCTGCCGCGGCTCGACTCCGAACACGCCGGCGACCGCCCCCTGCACGGCGCCGGGGATCTGGCAGCCGTCCCACAGCGTCACTTTGCCGTCGCGGAATTGAATGACGCAGTTCAAAGGCTCCATCGGCGCATGCGCGAGGAACGGGAACTCGAAGTCGGCCGCTACCGTTTGCGCCGCCGTCCCGAGCGCGGCATCGGCATCGCCGTCGGCGCGCGCCGACAGTCCCGGCTGCTCCAGCGCGCGCCAGTAGTCGGCGAACATTTGCTTCGAGGAACGAGTTTCGGCCTGCGAGAAATCCCACTCCGTACGCAACGCGCGCCGCCCTTTGATTGCCGCCCAGGGGGTTTCGCCATAGACGGCGACGCCGGCCGGGATCTTCCTGGCGCCGGCGAAGCCGCGCACCTTGCGCGCCGCCGAGTCGTCGAAGCTTTTCACCGTGCCGCCGAACTTCGGCGGCCGGGCGACCACCGCGAACAGCGCATTGGGCGGGCGGAAGTCCATCGCGAACACCGTGCTGCCGTCGGTCTTGCCGGCCATGTCTTTGCGTTGCAGGCGGTCGCGGCCGATCAAAGTGAAGTCCGCCGGCTGTTTCAACTCCGGCCCCTCGCCCTCGGGCAATTCGGGCAGTTGCGCGACGGCGGCGGCGGTGGCCATCTCGCCGAAGGCGGCGCGCCGCTTGCCGTGGGACAGCACGCCGTTGGCCGCGCGGATGTCGGTTTCGGCAACGCCCCATTCTTTCGCCGCCGCGGCGCGCAACTGCGCCAGCGCCAGCGCGCCGGCATTGCGGTATTGCATGAACGAGTTGGCCATCGCGCTGGAGCCGCCGGTGCCCTGCAGGCCCCAGGCCAGGTTGGCGTAGCGCTCGTTGTCGGCCGGGGCGAAGACGGTTTCCACCTGTGCCCAGTCGGCGTGCATTTCCTCGGCCACCAGGGTCGCCAGGCCGATGGTCGGGCCCTGCCCGGCCTCGAAGTGTTTGATCACCACGACTACGCGGTTATCCGAATACACGCGCACGAAATCCGTGACCAGCCCGCCGTCGGCGGCAGCGGCGATGTTGCCGGCCGAGTCGAGGCCGACGCTTAGCACCGCCGTCCCGGCGGCCACGGTCGCGGCGGTTTTTAGAAAGTCGCGGCGGCTTACCGGCGGCACGATGTGCGCCGCCCGGGCCGCGCAGGGGCGCAGCGGCGCGGGCTGGCGGGCGGGTTTGCGGTCAGTTTTGCGGGAATCCATGGTTCAGCCCTCCAGAATTTCCGCGGCGCGGTGCACGGCGGCGCGGATGCGGTGATAAGTGGCGCAACGGCAGACGTTGCCGGACATCCGCGCGTCAATCGCCTGGTCGTCGGGTTTGGGGTTTTGCTTCAGGAGCGCGGCGGCGGACATGATTTGCCCGGACTGGCACCAGCCGCATTGCGGCACCTGCAGTTCGCGCCAGGCGTCGCGGACGGCGGCGACCGCCGGGCCGCCGGCGCCTTCGATGGTGGTGATGTCGGCGCCTTCCGCGGCGGACAGCGGCAGCGTGCACGAACGCTCCGGCTTGCCGTTCACGTAAACGGTGCAGGCGCCGCAGGAAGCGACGCCGCAGCCGAATTTGGTTCCGGTCATGCCCAGCGTTTCGCGGATGACCCACAAGAGCGGCGTATCCGCGTCTTCGTCAACGCTGCGGGTTTTACCATTGATTTTGAAAGTGGCCATTGGACTCCTCTCTATCTTTTTCGGGCAAGGGCAAGGACAAAGGCTACGGGCTAACGGCTGCCGCTGTCAATACATACATACGGCCGGCAGGCGCCCCAAGCCGTTACGCAATCGAGGGGAAACGATTCCCACCCCGCCATGGAGGGTAGATTC
>JAPPQA010000092.1 GCA_028817255.1 Gammaproteobacteria bacterium
TCATTCTTCCCATCACTCCCCCCTTTACATCAAGGGGGGAGTGGTGCGTACGAAAGCAGGAATCCATGGCGGACAAGAGAGAGCCGCTTTTCCTCCCCTCGATTGCGTAGCGGCTTGTGCGGCCGGCGGCGCCAGGCGGGAGAGCGGGTTTTCGGGGGGCGACGAAAGGGCTCAGTCGGACTTGGGAAGCCCGGCCAGCACCAGGGAAAAATAGCGGTTGGCGGGCTGATAGTGCGCGTCCACCTGCAGGCCGCAAGATTCCAGCAACTCGTGCAGCCCCCGGTAGGTGAACTTGCGGCTGATCTCGGTCAGGATCTTCTCGCCCTGGGAAAGCCGCAACGTTTCGTCCAGGGACTCGAAACGCACTTCCTGGTCTTGTTCGGATACCAGATGCGTTTCCACCCGCTCAAGAGATTCGTTGTACCGGGCGTGATGGCTGAATCTTTCGCGTTTGAAATTCGCGCCCACCTCGCGGTTCAGTACCCGCAGCATGTTCAGATTAAAGTCGGCGGTGAGCCCCTGGGTGTCGTTGTAGGCGGCATTCAGCACGTCCGTCTCTTTCGCCCGGTCGGCGCCCAGCAGCAGATGATCCCCGTCTTGCATGCAGTCTCGGATGTCGCATAGCAGGCTATATGCCTCCTCCTGGCGCAGGTTGCCGATGGTGCCGCCCAGGAATACGAACAGCCGGCCGGCGGCGCACTGCGGCAGGTTTTTCAGGCCGGCGTTGTAGTCTCCCAGCAACGGCGCGACATCAAGCCAGCCGTACTTGGCCCGCAATGTGGCGCTGGTATCCAGGAGCACGCCCTTGCTCACGTCGAACGGGGCGTAACAGCATTCCAACTCCTGCTGTTCGCAGGCGTCAAGCAAGTGTCGCGTTTTGTACGAGTTGCCGCTGCCCAGTTCCAGAATTTGCGCCGGCCCGGTCTTGGAAATAATCTCGGGGGCGTGGTCCCGCAACAGGGCGTCCTCGGTGCGCGTGGGGTAGTATTCCGAGGTCTCGCAGAGCCGCTCGAACAACCGGGAACCGTGGTCGTCGTAGAAATACTTGCAAGGAATGGATCGAGGCGGCGGTCCCAGCAAATGCTGCCGTATATCCTGGCCTATATCCGGTAATTCCCGGCTGGGAAGTACATGGACGCACCCCTCCGAGTGGGGCACGGCTATGGTCTCTGACATTGAATTGCCTGCCTGGTCAAGGTGTATTGTAACCCGCAATCGCGGCCGATTGCGGCTGCCCGGCAGTATAGCATATTATTTCCCGCCTGGGCCGCACTTGGGGCCGCACCGGGAGCCGCACCGGATTTCGGGCGTGAATAGGGCAGTTGCGATGCCCGGTCTGGAGGAAGTTGCACTATGGCGGAGAAAAGCAAGATTTATCCCGTGTCTGCGGAAGCGCGCGGCCATGCGCATATTGACAGCGAGCGATATCTGGAAATGTACCGGCGCTCTCTGGAGGATTCGGATGCTTTCTGGGCGGAACAGGCGGAGACGTTCCTGGCTTGGTCCAGGAAGTGGGATAAGGTCCAGGAGTGGGATTACCGGGATGCCGGCATCAAATGGTTCCTGAACGGCAGGCTCAATGTCGCCGCCAATTGCCTGGACCGGCACTTGGCGGCAAGCGCCGACCGGGTGGCTATTATCTGGCAGGGGGAGCAGGAGGAAAAGCAGCGGCTGCTCACCTTCCGCGAGTTGCATGAGGAAGTATGCCGTTTTGCCAATGCGCTCAAGGCCCGCGGGGTCGGCAAGGGAGACCGCGTCTCCATCTACATGCCGATGGTCCCCGAGGTTGCCGTCGCCATGCTCGCCTGCGCCCGCATCGGGGCGGTTCACTCGGTAGTTTTCGGAGGCTTCTCCGCCGAAGCGCTGCGCGACCGAATATTGGATTCCGGCTGCCGGGTCGTGATCACGGTGGACGAATGCCAACGCGGCGGCCGCAAGCTGCCCTTCAAGCAGAAGGTCGATCAGGCGGTTGCCTCGTGCCCGGACGTGCATACCGTGTTCGTGGCGCGCTTATCCGGGGGGCGCATTGATTGGCAGGAACAGCGGGATGTCTGGTACCGCGAAGCGGTGCAGGCGGCCGCCGCCGATTGCCCGCCCGAGGAAATGGATTCCGAAGACCCCCTGTTTGTCCTCTACACCTCGGGTTCCACCGGCAAGCCCAAGGGCGTCCTCCACACCACGGGCGGCTACCTGCTGTATGCCGCCATGACCCACAAGTACGTGTTCGATTACCATCCCGGCGACATCTACTGGTGCACGGCGGACGTAGGCTGGGTCACCGGCCACAGCTACGCCATATACGGTCCTCTTTGCAACGGCGCCACGACGCTGATGTTCGAGGGGCTGCCCACCTATCCGCATCCGGGAAGGTTCTGGGAGCTGGTGGAGAAATACCGGGTCAACATCTTCTACACCGCGCCCACCCTGATCCGTTCCCTGATGCAGGCCGGCGACGATCACGTCAAGCGTTGCGACCGATCCAGCCTGCGCGTACTGGGTACGGTAGGGGAGCCGATCAACCGGGAGGCATGGGAGTGGTACTACCATGTCGTCGGCGAAGGCCGTTGCCCCATTATGGATACCTGGTGGCAGACCGAAACGGGCGGCATCCTGATCACCCCGCTGCCCGGCGTCACCGCTCTGAAGCCCGGTTCCGCCTCCCAGCCCTTCTTTGGGGTCGAACCGGCGCTGCTGGACGTGGAGGGCCGCGAGATAACGGAGCCCAACGTCAAGGGCAACCTGGTGATGAAGCGCTCGTGGCCCGGGCAGATGCGCACCGTTTACGGCGACCACCGGCGCTTTGTGGAGACCTACTTCTCCGCCTATCCCGGTTACTACTTTAGCGGCGACGGGGCGACCCGGGACGAAGACGGCTACTACTGGATTACCGGCCGCGTGGACGACGTGATCAATGTCTCGGGGCACCGTCTGGGCACGGCCGAGGTCGAGAGCGCCCTGGGTCAGCACCATGCCGTGGCCGAATCCGCGGTGGTTGCCTGCCCGCACCGGCTGAAGGGACAGGGCATCTATGCCTACGTCACGTTGAAGGCGGGTCACGAGGCCACCGACGATCTGCGCCGCGAACTGGTGGCCAAGGTACGGGAGATCATTGGCCCGGTAGCCACGCCGGACCGGATTCAATGGGCGCCGGGCCTTCCCAAGACCCGTTCCGGGAAGATCATGCGCCGCATTCTGCGCAAGATTGCCGCCGACGAAACGGAAAACCTGGGCGACATCACCACGCTGGCGGATCCCGCGGTAGTGGAACAGCTGATCGAAAACCGCCAGACGGACTGAGGCCGCGGCAAAGTAGCGATGCCCTGTTGTCCAGGAGGCTTGCGACCTCTGCGCGGGGTGGCATTCGCCCGGGGATTGTGGCAGACTCCCCCCCGTTGCCCTGTTGCCGAGGAAGAGGCACGGGGATGCAGATCCCGAAGGCCGGACCGGGCCCCAAAAGAGCCCCGGCAGTAGGGGTGGTGATCGTGAAGGCAGGCTTTTTGCTAGTCTGTTACGTTTAGAAATCGAGAGGAGAACCGAAGATGAGCGAAGAGAAGAAATCCAGTTTGAAGCCTATCGCGGTGGCCCTTGGGGCTACCTTCGCCGTTTCCGTGACTGCTGCGGGCCCGGCCCATGCGGAGGGCAATCCCTTCGGCATGGTCGAGTATGGCGGCGGCTACATGGTCGCCGATGCCCATAAGGCCGAAGGCAAGTGCGGCGAAGGCAAGTGCGGCGAGGGCAAG
>JAPPQA010000093.1 GCA_028817255.1 Gammaproteobacteria bacterium
GTCGGGGGTCCCGGGCGGCCCCGTGTCGCGCTCCAGGGTGCCCGTCGTCGGTGCCGCGCTCAGCGTCGAGCGCAACGGCGCCGGGCCGTCGCCGGCATCCGGGTCCGTCGCCGACAGATCGGACGCCCGCAGCACGTAGCTGGCGCCCTCGGCCACCGTGAAGGCGCGGTCGCCCGAAACTTGCGGCGGCTCGTTCACGTCCGTGACGGTGATAGTGAAGGTGCTGGAGGTGACGTGCTGGGGGAGTTCGGCGCGGTCGGTGGCGGTAACCCGGAGCGACACCGTCGCCTCCCGCTCGTGGTCCAGGCTTATGCCGGCCCGCAACGCGAGTTGTCCCGCGCTGTCCACCGCGAAGCGGGCATCGTCCACGGCGAAGGCGTGCATGCCGAAAGGCTCGGTCGGATCGTCCGGGTCCGTCACGGTGACGCTGCCGATGACGGCGCCGGCGGCGTTCTCCGCCACGGCGCCGGTCGTGCCGCCGGCCAGCATCGGATTGCCCTGCCGCTCGTTCACGTCGGCGATCTGAACGGTAAGGGTTACGTCGGTCGTTGCCACGCCGTCGGAGACCCGCACGGTCAGGGTGCGGCTGGCCGCGGTCTCGTGGTCCAGGCGGGAAGGATCGGCTACGGCGATCTGGCCGCTCGCCGGGCCGATGGCGAAGGCGCCGTCGGCGTTGCCGGCGCTCAGGCTGTAGGTCAGCGCATCGCCGTCCGGGTCCGCCGCATCGGTTACGCCCGCCACGGCGCCCGCCGCCGCATCTTCGGCCACGCGCAGGGTCTGCGCGGGCCGCGCCTGCGGCCCCTGGTTGAGGTACAGTTCCACCCCCGTTCCCGCGGGCTGCATCTGCAGATTGCCATCCGACACGCCGGTCAGCGTGAAGCTGCGCGCGTTCCCGCCCTGCATCGTGACGGTGAGCGTCCCGGACGCCACGGCCGCCGACACGATCTGTTCGGCGGAGACGCCCTCCAGGCGCAGGCGGTCGCCCGCCTGGAAGTCGGTGACCGTCGCCGTCCCCGTCGCCGGCAGCACGAACAGGTCGTCGCTGCCGCCGCCGGTGGCGGTATCGCCCGCGCCCAGCTCGAAACGATCCGCATTGCCCGTGCCGTCGAAGCTCTGGGCGGCAGCCGCGGCGCCCTCGAATCGCAGCCCGCCCGAGGGCAGCAGCGCGCCCGCCGGCACGGGCATGCCGCCAAAGACGGCTGCATCGCCTACGCTTACGGTCTCGTTGCGTACATTGGCCGGGTCCGAGGCATCGGCGTTCACCGCCACCCGCAGCCCCTCCATCAACCGGATGCCCGTAAAGGCCGCGGCGGCGTCGGCCGCAACCTGAACCTGCCCGGCGCCGGACAGGATTTCGACGCCGGAAAGCTCCGTGCGGTCCGGCACCGCCAGGACCACGTTGGCGCCGATTTCGATGTGCCGCAGACCGCTCAGGTCCAGCCGTTCCACAACCACGCCCGATACCAGGTCTATCCGCATAAACCGAACCGCGTCCAAATCCACCATGCCGCTGCCGGCCAGGCGCAACACCGCGCCATCGTCCGCGACTACCTGCGTGACGGTATCCAGTTGGCTGGGGGCCAGGGTTACGTCCGAACCGATGACGATCCGCTCGATGCCTTGCAAGTCAGCGCGCGACAGGTCCGTGCGGCCGAATACGACCAGCGTGTCGCCAGTGCCGGCGCCGCCGTCAATGCGCCGGTCCCCGCCCCCGTCGTCCCCGGAGTGGGCCAGCAGATCGCTCAGCCGCACGAGCCCGCTCACGTCGAGCCCGCTCTCGCCGCGAGGATTCGTCAGGTCCGAGAGGGTGTAGGCGCGGTACGTCGCCTCGCCCCTGACATTGCTCCCCAGGATTACGATGGTGTCGTCGCCCGCCCCCGCTTCGATGGTGTCGCCGCCGGGGCCGGCGTTGATCCGGTCGGCGCCGTCTCCGCTCCTGATCGTATCGGCGCCATGGCCGGTAACGATGACATTGGCGCCGCCGTGACCCGTGACCTCCACCGCCCCGCGGAGATCCGGCTGGTTGTAGTTCGGGTTGGCCGCATTGAGCGCGATCGCCTCCAGGGCCCGGGCCGTTGCGCCGCCGCCACCGCCGCCGCCGCCGCAGGCGGCGACCAGCGGGGCCAGCAGGACGGGCAGCGCGGGCGCGGGATTGCGATCCGCAACGGCGTAGCGGGACTGGTCGAGCAGGCGCCGCAGCGATCCCTGCAAGCGCGCAAGACCGATCTGGCGCAATAGTTCGGCCTGCGCCGCCGTCGGCGGCAAAGGCCGAATATCGCGGCGGCAGGGCGCTAAAAGATACCGAAAAAGCGCGGGCCTTATGGCCGCATATATCGTATTGCTATGCATGCCGAGTGGACATGCATGCCAAATGAGGGGGGGGGGGGGGGGTGATAATTAAGCGCACAGG
>JAPPQA010000094.1 GCA_028817255.1 Gammaproteobacteria bacterium
CCTGGGCATCTCCTGGCCCGAAGGCCGCGTAAATGCCGTATGGTCAACGAAAGGCCCTGCCCGAAGACTCGGAATAGGACATTACTGCTTTGGGCTTACACTTTCTGGGGGACTGTTGACACCTGCCCGCAACTTTTCCAAAATGCTTCTTATTGTTCGAAAGGAATCGCGCAAGAAGCCAGGAGGCCGCAATGGGAAACGCAACAGCTATGAAGGAACCTGCCGCATTCGATACGCTCGCCGCCGCCAATGACTTGCAGGAGGCGGGCTTCGACCGCAAACAGTCGGAGGGGCTGGCCAAGATCGTTGCCAGGATCGCCCTGACGCTCCAATCGGATTTATCCCACCTGGAAAAGAACCAGGCCCTGGCGATCAAAGAGGGTATCGCCACAGCGATGGCGGAGACCAGAACCCAGCGCACGATCATGTATGGCGCTTTTCTGCCCATTCAACTGGCGCTGTTGATCCTCATGATAACGATGGCGGGCTTTGTCATGAGCCTCAGCGCGAAGGTGAATACGCTTGATACCCGTATGACCCTGGTCGAGACTCGTGTGAGCGGTCTTGAGACCCGCATGGACGGTCTTGAGACCCGTATGGACGGTCTTGAGACCCGCATGGACGGTCTTGAGGCCCGTATGGACAGTCTTGAGGCTAGCATGGGCAGTCTTGAGGCTAGCATAGGCGGTCTTGAGACCCTTATACTCAAGATCGGCGAGGATGTGGCCGAAATCAAGGCGCTCGGTTCCAAACGGTCGGGCGGTTAGCGGAGGCCGGGGATACCGGGGGGACCCGAATACGGGAAGTCGCTCCAGCAACTGTGAGCGGGCGTAATCGCGCCGTGTCAGCCTTGCCCCGGTTGTCGGCCCCGCTCTGTCGTGCCGGCCTTTGTCAGAATTGTCGCTGCGGCTACGGGGCGCGTTGGCGATTGACTGCCTCCAGCACCGGCAAGGATAATCCCGCGCCATGAGCGCGGGGAGCGACATGCGGGAATTCCCGGTCTTTCGCATTCGCCGGCAGGACGGCAAGGTTGCGGGGCGCGTGGAGGACGTGGCCCTGGACGATCTGTCCCCTGGCGAGGTGGTGATTCGCGCCTGCTGGTCTTCAGTGAATTACAAGGACGCCCTGGCGGCCACGGGCGCCAACAGGATTATCCGCGAGTTCCCCCGGGTGGGTGGGATTGACGTGGCCGGGCGGGTGGAGCTTTCTTCGGCTGCGGAATTTCGTCCGGGCGACCAAGTGCTGGCGACCGGCTACGACATGGGGGTGGCACACGACGGCGGCTATGCGCATTTCGTGCGTCTCCCGGCGTCTTGGGTCATCCCTCTGCCGGATGGTATGAGCATGCGCCAGGCCATGGCGCTGGGCACCGCGGGTTTTACCGTGGCCCTGTGTGTGCAGCGCCTGGAAGAGAACGGACAGCAGCCGGCGGCCGGGCCTGTCGCCGTGACCGGTGCCAGCGGCGGGGTCGGCAGCCTGGCGGTGGCCATTCTGTCTCGCCTGGGTTATGAGGTGTGCGCGATTAGCGCTAAGCCTGAGGCCCGGGATTACCTGGTCTCGCTGGGGGCGGCGGAGGTGATCGATCGCCGCTCCCTGGACCTGGGCCGGCGGCCCCTGGAGAAGGGCCGTTGGGGCGGCGCGTTGGACAACGTAGGCGGCGAGATGCTCTCCTGGTTGACGCGCAGCACGCGGCCCTGGGGGAACGTCGTCGCTGTGGGTTTGGCCGGCGGCAGCGAGTTGCAGACTACGGTGATGCCCTTTATTCTGCGCGGCGTCGCGTTGCTGGGCGTGAGCGCCGCCGACTGTCCGCTTCGTTACCGCCGCCCGCTGTGGGGGCGCCTGGCCAGCGACCTGGCTCCGACAGGACTGGACCGGATCGCGCATGCGGAAACCACCCTGGAAGGGCTGCCGCGGATCTTCGAGGCGATGCTCCGCGGCGAGGCGACGGGACGCACCCTGGTGCGGCTGGCGGCGGACGCGGGAGCAGGACAGCGGGGTACTTGAGCGAATACGACGGTTCGGCGATGGCCTCTACTTTGTACGACAAACTCTGGGACTCGCATCTCGTCTGCGAACTGGCCGACGGGGACGCGCTCATTTATATAGACCGCCACCTCATCCACGAGGTTACTTCGCCGCAAGCCTTTGCCGGTCTGCGCGCCGCCGGTCGCCGCCCCTGGCGCCCGGATGCCGCCCTCGCTGTTGCCGACCATAGCGTCCCTACCACCGCCGACCGCGCCCATGTGCGCGACCTGGTCGCGCGGCGACAGCTGGAGGCACTGAAGCACAACTGCGCCGAGACCGGGATCAGGCGCTTCGGTCTGCGGGACCCTCGCCAGGGGATCGTACACGTCGTCGGTCCCGAGCACGGCGCCTGCTTGCCCGGCATGACTATCGTCTGCGGCGACTCGCACACTTCCACCAACGGCGCCTTGGGCGCCCTTGCCTTCGGCATCGGCACTTCCGAGGTGGAGCACGTGCTCGCCACGCAGTGCCTGCAACTTCGCAAGGCGGACAACATGCAGGTGTGTGTGGAGGGCGAGTTGGGACTGGGGGTCACCGCAAAGGACATCGTCCTGGCGATCATCGGGCGCATCGGCACAGCGGGCGGTGCGGGCCATGCGCTGGAATACGCGGGCGGTACGGTCCGCGCGCTGTCCATGGAAGGGCGCATGACTCTGTGCAACATG
The DNA here is from genome assembly GCA_028817255.1 of Gammaproteobacteria bacterium. Lineage (NCBI taxonomy): Bacteria > Pseudomonadati > Pseudomonadota > Gammaproteobacteria > Candidatus Porifericomitales > Candidatus Porifericomitaceae > Candidatus Porifericomes > Candidatus Porifericomes azotivorans. The sequence continues at coordinate 2,691 of JAPPQA010000094.1, forward strand.
AGTATTGAGGCCGGTGCCCGCGCCGGCATGGTCGCGGTGGACGAGAAGACGCTTGATTATGTGCGTGGTCGCCCCGCCGCCCCCCGGGGACGCCTCTGGGAGCAAGCGGCGGAGGCCTGGAGCGGTCTGCACAGCGACCCGGGGGCGCACTTTCATCGGACGCACCGGTTGGATGCCGGCGACATCGAGCCCCAGGTAACGTGGGGTACTTCTCCGGAGATGGTCGCCCCGGTGGGAGCCTGCGTGCCGGACCCCGCCGCGGAGCCGGACGCTACCCGGCGCCAGGCTATGCAACGCGCGTTGGAGTACATGGATTTGACTCCCGGCACGCCCATCTCCTCGATCTCCGTGGACCGGGTTTTCCTTGGCTCCTGCACCAACTCCCGCATTGAGGACCTGCGGGCCGCCGCCGCCGTGGTCCGGGGCCGGCGGGTGGCCGGCAACGTAAGCCAGGCTCTGGTGGTCCCCGGTTCCGGGCGGGTCAAGCGTCAGGCAGAGGAAGAAGGGTTGGCCAGGGTTTTCGTGGATGCCGGCTTCGAGTGGCGCGAGGCTGGCTGCTCCATGTGCCTGGGGATGAACCCGGATCGTCTGCTCCCCGGTGAGCGTTGCGCTTCCACCTCCAACCGCAATTTCGAGGGGCGGCAGGGGCGGGGAGGGCGTACGCATCTCGTAAGCCCGCCGATGGCGGCGGCGGCCGCGGTGGCGGGGCGCCTGGTGGACGTGCGCGAGTTGGCGCCGCCGCCCGCGGGTTCGGCCACGCCTCATTAACCGGCAATGGTCCAATGAACCGCTCATTGGTCCCGTAACGGCCCCATACCTATGCCCAAGATGTGCCCCTTCGTTCCCTTCGCCGGCTTGGTAGTTCCGCTGGACCGGCCCAGCGTGGACACCGATGCGATCATCCCCAAGCAATATCTTCTCTCGATCCGCCGTAGCGGTTTCGGCCCGTATCTATTCGACGACTGGCGCTACCTGGAACCTGGAGTCCTGGATCAGGATCCGGGTAGCCGCCGCCTGAACCCCGAGTTTGTGCTCAACCGTTCCCGCTACCGCGGTGCCGAGATCCTGCTCGCCAGGGAGAATTATGGTTGCGGCTCTTCCCGGGAACATGCGGTGTGGGCCATGTTGGACTATGGCTTCCGGGCCGTGCTGGCGCCCTCCTTTGCCGACATCTTCTACGACAACGCCTACCGGAACGGCCTGTTGCCCGTTTTGCTGGAAGCGGCTGTCGTAGAGCGGCTGTTCGGCCAGGTGTCGGAGAACGAGGGCTATCGTCTGGAGATAGACCTGGAGCGGCAATCGGCGGTCACCCCCGACGGCGAGAGGCTGCCCTTCGAGATCGCCCCTGGCATTAAGCAGCGGTTGTTGCGGGGGTGGGACGACATTTCCATTAGCCTGCAACAAGCGGAACGCATCCGTGCCTACGAAGAGCGCCGGCGCTGCGAGGCACCGTGGCTATACTCGCCCGCCGCCTGTGCGAATTCTTCCCCTGACCAGGGACCAGGGGGTAGCCTCGGATGAATAGGGTCAGAGTGAATGGGCGCCAGAGTGAATGGGCGCCAGAATAAATGGGCGATGTTGGGATTGAACCAACGACCTCTGCCGTGTGAAGGCAGCGCTCTCCCACTGAGCTAATCGCCCGTTTCGGTGCCGCTTTTGTCTTGTCAGCCTCTGCGCGGCGGGCGTTGCGCCGGCCTTATTTGTCGTTCCGGGGGACGGGACATCCCCCGGAGCTTCGGCATCGCTCCGTCTCCATTCGGAGTTGCTCCAGATCCGACCGGATACCGTCCAGGCCGGCGGTTATCTCCTGACGCAAATCGGTGGCAATCCTGAGGTGTGTCGCAGGCATTTCGTCCAGCTGGGCGCTCAGTTCCGTAATGTTGCTTCCCAGGGCTCGCAGCTCTTCGCGCAGGGCGTTCGCTTCGGTGCCTGCTTGCCGTTGCTTGGCTTCGAGTTGCGCCAGCTGGGTGCGCAACTCGTCAACGCCCGGATCCGCGGCGGTCGTCAGGATGGATGCGATCAGCAAAATGGCGCCAACGGCGGCAAGCCCGCCCCCGGCCGCGCCCAGTTGCCGATGGCGCACATAGGCCCAGCATACCGCCAACAACGTGACGCTGCCCAGGAAGATGCCCGCTGCCACCGCGATGTCCGCGAAAACCATACCTGCCATTCCGTTCATGTTTTACCCTCCCGCAATCTCCAGCCGCCGCTGACCCCGCCGCTGACCCACCCGCTGAACGTTCCCGTTACGTAGTCTGGCGCTCGCCGAGGCTGTAAGACCGTAGCGCGGCAGTATAACAGATTCCTGCGCCGGGGCTGTAGAGCGCTGAGGTCTGCGCATGCATAATGACGCTCGGGATGGTGTGGAGGGGTATTTTAAGGGCAGGGCATCTCCAGGGAATGGGAGTTAAAGCATCCGTCAAGCCGCCAATATTCAGTGAAAAGCGTTCACAGGCCGGCGAACGGCAAGTCTTCGCGGTAGTCCGCGAAGGGTTCTCGCACGGTGGGGTGAAAGCGCCGGCCGCGGGGATTCCTGTTCCGGGGGATAGGCTGTTGGCGCTGCGATGCGGGCACAGCGGCTGTAGTAGTATAAGCATGTTCGGGGATATGTCCGGCGCCTGGGGGGGAGGGGAGGCCGGGCATGGATTGGGTCTGACGGGCAGCAAAGAGGCGGCAATATGAAAGATGCGGAACACCGGGAGCTGGCGTTGCGGGCCCTTGGCGTGCTGATCGAGCGCGCCAACTCGTTGCTTGTGGAAGAGATGGCGCTGGACTACAAAGGGTTGGCTGGGCGGATCGGGTATCCGGGGCCGTTATCGGGGCGACGCTTCGGCGTAGAGATCGGCAAGACCCTGCGCTTTATGGCGGCACTGCTGGACGGGCCGGCTGTGAACGGCAGGCAGGTTCCTCGCATTCAATGCCTGGTGGTGCGCCGGGATACGGGCGTCCCGGGTGCCGGGTTTTTCCGGCAACCGTTGCCGCGTCTGTCGGAGGCCAGGGTCCTGGCGCGGGCCGAACGCGACAGAGTCGCTGCCTTCGGTGCGGCGCGGTGGCGCCGGGTGTTGCTACGGGCGCGCTCGCGGGCGGCCGCGGCCGGCGCGCGGTCTTGCCGATGCCCCGGGCTTGTGCCGATTCAGGGGCGCCGCGCCCGTGTGGAAGAGACGGCGCCCTGTCGGCCAACTGTACCTTGAATTTTAGCGCTATGAAGGATGATGGCGATGGGGACGAAGGCAAGTGAGCGGCGGCACCGGGACAAGCGGCAAGGGCTGGTCGGCCCGGTCGTGAAGAGTATCATGAAGACCCCCTGGGTTGGCGGCGGGTGGACCGCCCCGAGGGCCCGGTTGCCGGCTCGAATATGGGCGTGTTCGTGGTGCGGAGGCGCTAATGTTTTTGTGTAGCCCTGCAAAT
>JAPPQA010000095.1 GCA_028817255.1 Gammaproteobacteria bacterium
CGCGCCCCATGCGGGAGCGGAACGGCAACGCCGCTTGCGCCAATGCCAAAAGAGCGGTCAGCAGAGCGCGGCGCGCCGCCGCGCATGACGCGAAGGCCCGCCGAACGACCGGAAGACGCGGCCGCGGGCCGGGACGGCCTAGTTTTCCTCGGCCTCCGACTCGAATGGGAGTTCTTTGCCCTGCGATTCAAGCCCGGAGACTTCCTCCTCCTCGCGCATACGCAACAGCTTGCCGTTCACTTGCGCGCCGACGGCCACCTCCATCATGCTGTAGTGGATATTGCCCGTGATCCGGGCGCCGGCGGCAAGCGAAATATGATCGGTGGCGTGCACATTCCCGAGCACTACCCCGTTGATTTCCGCGAAAGGCACCCGGATGTCCCCTTCTACGGTGCCGTGATTGCTGATGGAGAGGGAAGAGCCGTCTCCCGCTCCGCTGTCCGAGGCGACATTCCCCTTGACGGTGCCGTCCACGTGCAGACCGCCGGTAAAATTGATGTTCCCCTGGATCGTGGTGTGCTGGCCGATCAGGCTGTCCACTTTTTCGGTCCTGCGCTTCTTTTTTCCCCACATGGTTCCTTACCTCACGTCGTTTCGGGCCAGTTGAATGTCTCCTCCACCAGCTTGCGCTTGCCGTCCACGCTTTCCAACATGACCAACGCTTCCCGCGGAAGGAAATTCTCGGGCAACTCCAAATACCCTTCGAATACTTTGAAGTGCTTAAAATTGAAAGAGAAGTCCGGCACGTCTCCGGCCACCAGTCGCTGCAGCGCCAGCGATTGGCTGTCGCCGTTCGCAACCCCCTTGACCACCATCTTCATCCGGCCGCTGATCGGTTTCCCCTGCTTGGTCAGGTGCATCAGGACTACCTTGTAGCGGTACCGGTTGGCGTTCGTCCCGGACGCGGAATGCACGTACAGCCCCTGCACCCTGAGCCCGGACGATTGATGAGCGGAGTCCAGCAGGCTCTCGTAGAATTGCAATTCTCCCTTGATGCGAAACACGGTGTCCTGCAAATCTTTGATGTCTTCCTTCAGCGCTATGGTGGCTTGCCGGTCCAGTTTGCGCGCCTCCTCGAACTCGGCGAGCGATTCCCGCGCCCCCTCGTTGGCCTCCTTCAACCAGGTGTTCTCCTCCTGCAGCAGCCGGTACGACTCGGACATGCTGCGAAATTGCTCGTGGTAGTTGATCGCCTCTTTCAGCAACACCGATTCGCCCTTGCTGCAAAAAAACCACCCCCCCCAGGCGGAGACCGCCAGCAGCAGCAGGTAGCCCAGCCAGCCGTAAGGCGAGCGGCGTTTTCGGATCAGGTAATCCTGTTGCGCGCTCATGCCGTTGCCGTCGCTTGCCGTCTCTTGCCGTCGCCAAAACCGGCGGCGCTCCCCGGTCGCCGGGCGTCCGCCTCCGGATTGCGCGTCCCCAAAGCCATGCCTGCCTCCCCCGCCTCAGGGACTACGGGCAAAGGGCCGCCCGATTCAGCCCGTCGGTTTCGGCATGACCGAACATGAGATTCATATTCTGCACGGCCTGGCCGGCGGCGCCTTTGACCAGGTTGTCTATCGCCGACAGCAGCACCAGGCGATCCTCATGCCGGTGCACGGCAATACGGCAAGTGTTGCTGCCCCAGGTCGAGCCCGTGGAAGGGCTGCCCCCGGGCGGCAACACTTCCACGAAGGGCTCCGCCGCATATCGCTCCTCCAGCAGGGCCTGGAAATCCGTATCCGGTTTCGCGATCTCGGCATAGATGGTCGCCAGGATGCCGCGCCGCATGGGCGACAAGTGAGGAACGAAAACCACGGACACCGGCTCCTGCGCCGCAGCCTCCAGCGCCTGCCGAATCTCCGGCAGGTGACGATGGCCGTCCAGCGAGTACGCCTGCATGGATTCGGCCGCCTCGGCATACAGCAGGCGCGCATCCTCCGTCCGGCGCCCCGCGCCGCTCACCCCGGATTTGGCATCCACGATCAGCCGCCGGGGCGACACCGCCCCCTGTTCCAGGAGCGGCGCCAGCGCCAGGAGAACAGCGGTCGGGTAGCAGCCGGGGTTGGCCACCAGAGCGGCTCGCGCAATGCGCTCGCGATGCCCGCGAGGCCATTCCGGCAGGCCGTACACCGCCTCGGCAAGCCGCTCCGGGCAGGCATGTCGTTCGCCTTCCGCGGCATACCACCGCTGCCACTGCCGCGGCGAGGACAAGCGAAAATCGGCGGACAGATCGATCACGCGCGCGCCCCGCTCCAGCAATCCCGGCGCCAAGTGCATGGCAGTCGCTTGCGGGGTGGCGAAGAAAACCGCGTCGCATTCCCCCAGGCGCGCATCTTCCAGGGCGGAGAAGACCAGGTCTTGCGGCGGCGACAGATGGGGCAGGGTCGCGGCCACGGGCCGCCCCTGCCCGGAGCGGGAGGCGGCAACCCGCACCTGCGCCCGCGGGTGCTGCAACAACAGCCGCAACAATTCCCTGCCGGTATAACCGGACGCGCCGACAATGCCTACCTGGGTCGCGGCGGTCCGCCGCGCCGTCCGCGGCACGGCCGCCGTCTCCTCATTTTCGAGGCGCCTCGCTTCCTGCCCCTTCAACATCGCGTAATTCTCCCGCCGCAAGCAAATTATAGCCTGCGAAGTTTAACACCTTGCCCGCGGACAAAAAACGGCGGCGGCACTTGGCCGTCTCCGTACGGTTGTGCGGAACGTTCGGCGGCAGGGTAAAATCCGGTCATGGACGCGGCAGCGCACGTGCGATCGTTAGACCCAGAGACACTTCGCCTGCACAATCGGCGGGCGGCGCGCTGGGCTTCGGCCATTGTCGAATCGCTGCTGTCGCGTAGTTCCGAGCGGGGGATGCCGCGGCTGTTGGCCGCCGGCGTCATGGAAGGGCTGATGGAGCGGCCCGTGCTGCCAGAGGGCGGAACGGCTGCGCCGAGACTGTAGCGGACGCCCCCCCGCAAATGGAAGACCATGGATCGGTCAAAGAAGGCACGGAAGAGAATCAAAGGGCGCGAAGGGCCGGTGCGCCGTCGCCCTGGCGCTTTTGGCCATCGCGCCGTTTGCCTTCGCGGCTGATATCTGCCCTGCCTACGACCGCGAAACCTGGAGAATAGAAAAGAAAACGCGCCTAAAAGTCCTGGCGGAAGAATCTCTCGTTCCCGCAGGGCTGTCTGCCGACGGTCGCAAGGTCAATTCCGGTCGCTGGCGCGACCCATACACAAACAGAATACATAATTCACCGGGAGAGATCGATATCGATCACCGGGTGCCCCTGAAGGAGGCGCACGATTCCGGCGGGTACGCATGGGGCGCCGCGAAGCGGCGCGCATACGCGAACGACCTGTCCGATCCCGAACATCTCGTCGCCGTCGCCACGAAAGTCAATAGAGGGGAGAAGAATGACAAAGACCCGGCAGAGTGGCTACCGCCCTACAAAGCTTCCCATGCCGAGTATGCACGCAACTGGGTACGCATCAAGCGGCACTGGGGCCTGACGGCCGACCAGGAAGAGGCGGACAAGCTCCAGGAGTTATTGGGGTCGGAGGAAGTGCAACTGCCTATCGCCCCAGAAGGTTGCCCGCCGCAGGCCGCGCCAGCCCCGAAAGACTCCTGTTGCACGGTGTGCAGAACAGGCAAAGCGTGCGGGAATTCCTGTATTTCTCGGTCGAAAACCTGCCGCAAGCAACTCGAATGCGCCTGCCAGGAGTAGAAGAACCGCACGGCGTCTATGCGACGGGGCGGGGCAGGCATGGCATCTACGTCGCCATATTTATCGAAAAAAGCGCTTTCTCAAAACGGTTACAAGACAGCAGTACAAAGCGGTTGCCGCTTCCGGGGCCGTGCCTTACCATGACGACGGG
>JAPPQA010000096.1 GCA_028817255.1 Gammaproteobacteria bacterium
CCTCTGGGAGAGGGTTGGGGTGAGGGTAAAATCCGGCGCGGCGCAGCAGATGCCTAAAAATACCGAGTCCATTGTGAACGCGGCCTTGGCGGCGGCGCTGCGGGAAAAGAACCCGCACTGGCGCGTGGCCGCCGAGCAGACGGCGATTATGGAAGAAACCGGGCGGCGCCCGGATATCGTCTTGCCGGGCAGCGCGCCGGTTGTGATCGAGACGGAGTTCCCGCCGGCCCGGACGGTGGAGGAGGATGCCAAAGCGCGCCTGGGCAAGGGCCTGGCCAATTCCCCGCAAAGCTTGGAACAGGTATTGGCGCTGCGCCTGCCCGAGAGATTGCGGACCTGCCCGCAGGAGGAATTGCCGCGGGCCGTGGCGCAGGCGGAGTACGAATACTGCCTGTACGGCTTTGCCCGCGCGGCAGGCGCGGCGGTCCCCGGAGCGGGGGCGCGGCCGGAGGCGTCGCGCTGGCCGTCCGGCGGCTGGCTGCGCGGCGGCGTCTCGGCGCTGGCCGGCCTGTTGGAAAATGCCGGCTTGTCCGAGCGTCTGGTGGCGGACAGCCTGCGAACCCTGGAGGCGGGCGTGGGAGAGGCGGCGCGGTTGCTGCGCGCGGAGACCCGGGATCACCCGGATATAAACCGGAATATCGCCGGGGAACTGCACCAGGAGGACAGCCCGCAGACCTCCAGGATGGCCATGGCTATCGTGGCCAACGCGCTGACCTTTCAGACCCTGATTGCGGGCGCCCACCGCATCCGAACCCTGGATCGGTTGCGCTTGTCTTCCGGGGTCCTGTCCAAGGGGGAAGTCTTGCGGGAATGGGATCGCATCCTGAAAGAGATCAACTACTGGCCGATCTTCGGCATTGCGCGCCGGCTCCTGCTGCCCGTGCCCGCCGGGTTGGCCGCCCGGATCTTAGACCTGCTGGCCCAGACTTCCGACGCCCTGGCGGCGAATGGCGTTACCCGTTCTCACGACCTCTACGGGAGGCTGTTCCAACGCTTGATCGGCGACCGCAAATTCCTGGCCACCTTCTACACGCTGCCGCCCGCCGCCACCCTGCTGGCGGAGTTGGCCGCGGACAGCCTCCAGGGCGTGGACTGGGGCGATGCCGAGGCGCTGAAAAAGCTGCGCATCGGCGACCTGGCCTGCGGCACCGGCACCCTGCTGGCGGCGGCATACTCGGCGGTTTTGGCCCGCTTCCGTCATGCCGGCGGCGACGACGCCCGGCTCCACAGCGCCATGATGGGGGCGTCCCTGGTTGCGGCGGACATCATGCCCGCGGCCACGCACCTGACCGCATCCATGCTCTCCAGTTTGCACCCCACGCGCATCTTTCGCGGCACGCAGGTGCACACGCTCCCTTACGGGATCTCCGGCGCGGACCCCCGCCCGTACATCGGCGCGCTGGACTTCATAGACCGGGAGCACGGCGTGGACGTGCTGCAAGAAGGGATCGGCCTGCGGGTCGCCGCGGGCGAAGGCCCGGCTCGGGACCTGGGGCATGAGGAACTGGTCGCGGCGAATTTCGCCCTGCGGCACGAATCCATGGATCTGATCATCATGAACCCGCCCTTTACCCGGCCCACGAATCACGCGCTTACCGACATGCCGGTGCCCTCCTTTGCCGGCTTTGACACCAGCGAGCAAGAACAGCGCCACATGGCCGCCCGGCTAAAAGAGTTGCGCCGCCGTCTTCATGCCCCGGCGGGCCACGGCAACGCCGGGTTGGCCTCCAACTTCATAGACTTGGCGGACGCCAAGCTGCGCCCCAACGGCGTGCTGGCCCTGGTGCTCCCCCTGGCCTTCGCGCAGGGAGGCTCCTGGGCCAACAGCCGCGCCCTGCTGGCGCGCAACTACGAAGACATCCGCGTGTTCTCCATCACTGCCGTAAAGGCGCGCGACAGGGCATTTTCGGCGGATACCGACATGGGCGAGGTGCTGGTGCTGGCCCGCAAGATGCCCCGCGAACGGCGGGCGGCCGCCCCGTCTCCAGACCCGCGGATTCATTGGATCGCCTTGCGCCGCCGCCCCGCCACCGCCATGGAGGCGACGGAACTGGCGCGGCAGGCGGGCGCCTTGCCCAGCGGCGCGGAGGATGCGGCGCGCCTTGCGATCGGCGCCGACCTCGCCGGCACCAGCCTGCGCGCGCCCCTGAGCCAAGGCGGCTGTGCGGCGGTTGCCGATGCCGAACTGGTGCGCGCGGCGGTCGCCCTGGAGTCCGGCCGGTTGCGCCTTCCCAGGGGAGAGCCCGAACGCAAGCTTCCCACCGCGAAACTGGCCGCGCTGGGAGAACGAGGCATGTATCATTTGGATATAGATGGATGGCAAACCGACGGTTCCCCGCGCGGCCCCTTCGACATCGTGCCGCCCAATGGCGGCTACCCCACCTATCCCTGCCTGTGGGGACACGCGGCGGAGGCGGAACGCCAACCGATCGTGCGCCCGGATACGCAGGGCATCGCGCGTTCCGGTATGCGGGATAAGGCGGAGCGGGTCTGGCGCACGGCAACGCGCCTGCACTTCAACCGGGACTTTCGCTTGAACAGCCAAAGCCTGGCCGCCTGCCTGACGCCGGAACCCGCGCTCGGGGGCAGGGCATGGCCCAATTACCGCCTGCGAAAACCCGGCGACGAATACGCGGTCGCGCTGTGGGCCAACACCACCCTGGGCCTGCTGCTGTTCTGGTGGAAGGGGAGCAAGCAACAGCCTGGGCGGGCTGTGCTTACGCTTACCGTCTTGCCCGAGCTGGTTACGCTGGACCCGCGCGAGTTGGACGCGGGCCAAAAACGCAAGGCCCGGCAATTATTCCAGGAATTTGCGTCCCGCGCCTTCCTGCCCGCGAACGAGGCGTACCGGGACGAAACCCGGCAGGCCCTGGACCGTGCCGTGCTGGTGGAACTCCTGGGCCTTCCGAAGAGCGTTCTGGAACCCCTGGCCCTGTTACGCAAGAAGTGGTGCGCGGAGCCCACCGTGCACGGCGGCAA
>JAPPQA010000097.1 GCA_028817255.1 Gammaproteobacteria bacterium
GGGGGAGTGTGGGTTTCGCGCAAGCCCTTGCCATAGGGGCCGGGCTTCGGGGAAAATAGCCCCCCGGGCGTCAATCGCAAAGGACTGTTGGACGATATTCCCCTACCGACTCTGGCGGCGGCATTGCTGCTGCTGATCTGCGTTTCTGGCTTCTTCTCCGGTTCGGAGACGGGCATGATGGCCTTGAACCGTTACCGGCTGCGGCACTTGGCGCGCAAGCGTCACCGGGGCGCGATGCGCGCCGCGCGTTTGTTGAAGCGCCCGGAACGGCTGATCGGCCTGATCCTGCTGGGCAATAACCTGGTCAATATCCTGGCGGCCGCCATTGCCACCGTGATTGGCCTGCGCCTGCTCGGCGACGCGGGGATCGCGCTGGCCACGGGCATGCTGACCGTGGCAATCCTGATCTTCGCCGAGTTGTTCCCCAAGACCGTGGCCGCCTTGTACCCGGAGCGGGTTGCCTTTCCGGCGTCCTGGGTGCTGGAGCCGCTGTTGCGCTTGACGCGCCCCCTGGTGTGGCTGGTGAACACCATCACCAACGCCCTGATGCGGCTACTGAGCCTGCACCGCCGTCCGGCCGACGCGACCGCCCCCCTGGGCCAGGAGGAGTTGCAGTTCCTGGTGCGTGAGGCGAGCGGCATGATCTCGCACCACCACCGGAGTATGTTGCTGAACATCCTGGAGCTCGAGCAGGTTACGGTGAACGAGATCATGGTGCCGCGCAGCGAGGTGGCGGTGCTGCGCCTCGAGCAGACGCCTGCCGAGATCCAAAGCGCCCTGGGGCGTTGCCGCTATACCCGCCTGCCGGTTTGCCGGGGGTCGCTGGACCAGGTGGTGGGTATTCTGCATAGCCGCCAGCTGCCCCGGCTGTATGCCGAGCCCGAGGAATCCTTGCAGGAACGACTGGCCGAACTGCTGGAGGAGCCCTATTACATTCCCGAGGGCACTTCCCTGCATGCCCAGTTGGTTCATTTCCAGCAGGGCAGGGAGCGGGTCGGGCTGGTGGTGGACGAGTACGGGATGGTGCAGGGGCTGGTGACCCTGGAGGATATCCTGGAGGAGATCGTCGGCGAGTTCACTTTTCCCGCCCGGGCGATGGGCCGGGAACTGCGCCGCCAGAGCGACGGCAGTTGCCTGGTGGACGGCGCGCTCAGCATCCGGGAGCTCAATCGGCGCATGAAGTGGCAGTTGCCGATGGGGGAAGCGCACACGGTCAACGGTTTGATTCTGGAGCGCCTGGGGAGCATACCCGGGGCAGGCACCAGCCTGCGCATAGGCAGTTACGCCATGGAAATCACGCAGAGTTCCGCCAACGCGGTCAAGGTCGTCAAGATCGAGGACCTGGGCCGGGGAGAGGACGCGGAGCGGGAGGAGGACGGGAAGGAGGACGGGGAGGGCGAACCGGCTACGGAGGGGCCTCCGCCCGCAGCAGACTGAGCGCCTCCGCAAGGCGGGCGGCGGGTATGGCCGTGATGCCCGGCATTCGGCCTCGCGGCCGGTTGGCTTCGGGCACGATGGCGCGGCGGAAGCCGTGTTTGACCGCTTCCCGCAGCCGCTCCGGGCCGCCCGGCACCGGGCGGATCTCTCCCGCCAGGCCAATCTCTCCGAAGGCCGCGAGGTCGCGGGGCAGTTGCCGCTCCGCCAGGCTGGAGGCGACTGCCAGCAGGATCGGCAGGTCGGCTGCCGTCTCGCCGATACGGATGCCGCCGACGACGTTGACGAACACGTCGCGCGAGCCGACGGCGATGCCGCCGTGCCGGTGCAGCACGGCCAGCAGCATGTCCAGCCGGTGCTGGAACAGCCCCAGGGCCAGACGGCGGGGCGAGGCGGTGTGGCAGTCGTCCACCAGGGCTTGCACCTCGACCAGCAGCGGCCGGTTGCCCTGGCGGGTGATCATGACCACGCTGCCCGGAGACTCTCCCGGCGCGCCGGACAGGAACAGCGCCGAGGGGTTGTCCACCGGGCGCAGGCCGCGGTCCGTCATTGCGAAGACTCCCAGTTCGTTGGCTGCGCCGTAGCGGTTCTTGACCGCCCGCAACAGCCGGTGCCTGCTGCCGCCGTCGCCTTCGAAATACAAGACGGTGTCCACCATGTGTTCCAGCAGCCGCGGCCCGGCGAGCACGCCTTCTTTGGTCACGTGTCCCACCAGGAATACGGCCATCCCCGCGCGCTTGGCCAGCCGCACGCACTGCCCGGCGCACTCGCGCAGTTGGGTCGCGGTGCCGGGGGCGGCGCTGAGGGAGTCGCTGGACAGGGTCTGGATGGAATCTACGATCAGCACGGCGGGGCGCTCCCGGTCGGCGGCGGCCAGGAGCCGCTCCAGGTCGTTGTCGGCCAGCAGGCGCAGGCCGCCCGGGTTCAGCCCCAGGCGGCGGGCGCGGCTGGCCACCTGGCCGGCCGATTCTTCGCCGGTGACGTACAGCGAGGCGACGCCGGCGGCGTCCAGAGCGGCCAGTGCCTGCAACAGCAAGGTGGACTTGCCGATGCCCGGGTCGCCGCCGATCAGGATCGCCGATCCCGGCACCAATCCGCCGCCCAGAACCCGGTCCAATTCGCCGATGCCGGTGGTTTGGCGCGGCTCCTCCGCCGTTGCCAGATCTTTCAGGGACAGGATGCGGCCGGCCGCTGCCGCCTGGCGGCGCCCCATCGCGGCGGCAGGGGCGGCAAGCGTCTCCTGCAGCGTATTCCAATTGCCGCAATCGGGGCAGCGCCCGGCCCACTGGGACAGCATCGCGCCGCAGTCCCGGCACTCGAATCGCGGCTTAGGAGAGGCCACGTTCGACAATACGCACCCGGCGCCCGAGCGAGCACAGGAGCTGGTGAGGGATGGTGTCGGCCCGCGCCGCCACCGTTTCCACCGGCAGCTCTTTGCCCCAGAGGGTTACCGGGTCCCCGATCTTCGCCCGCGGGCAGGCGCGCAGGTCCACGGCCAGCAGATCCATGGAGGCGGGCGGGATCAGCGCCGCCATTTTTCCGCCGACCAGCACCGGCGTGCCGGCGGATGCATGGCGGGGATAGCCGTCGCCGTATCCCGCCGCGACGATTCCCACCGGCATGTCGGCGGGGCAGGACCAGTTGCCGCCGTAGCCGACCCGTTCCCCCGCGCGCATCTGGCGCACGGCGATAAGCCGGGAGCGCAGGCTCATTACGGGCCGCAACCCCGCCGCCGTGCCGTTGCCTTGCGGCAGCGGCGAGGCCCCGTAAAGGATCAGCCCCGGCCGCAGCCAGTCGGCATGACTCTCGGGCAGCGTCATGAGGGCGGCGGAATTGGCGATGCTGCGTTCTCCCTCCAGCCCGTTTACGCACTCGGAGAAGCGTCGCAGTTGCAGCGCGTTTAAGGAGTGCCCCGGGGTGCTGGCCGCGGCCAGGTGCGTCATCAGCCGGACCGGCGGCTTCACCGAGGCGATGCCGCGCAGCCGCCGCCAGGCATCGGCAACCGCCTCCGGCGCGAATCCCAGGCGGTGCATCCCGCTGTCAATTTTTAGCCAGGCGCGTACCGTTTGCCGCGGGGAAGCCCGCTCCAGCAGCCGCAACTGAGACTCGTCGTGCACCACTACGCTCAGCTTCAGGGCCGCCGCCTCGCGCAACTCCTCCGCGGCGGCGCAGCCGGCCAACAGCACCACTTCCTGTTCCCGGCCGCTGCGGCGCAGGGCATGCGCCTCGTCCAGACAGCAGACGCCGAAGGCGTCCGCCAGGGCGAAGGCGTCCGCGATCCGTTCGATGCCGTGGCCGTACCCGTCTGCCTTCACCACGGCCATGAGGCGCCGCCCGGGCGCCCATTTCCGCACCCGCTCCAGGTTCCGGCGGGCGGCATTCAAATCTATGATTGCATGGGTCGGCCGGTGCAACCCCTGGTCCCCTCAGCCCGCCGGCGCGGGAAAGCGGTCTTCCTTGGCTAAATTCTCGAAACAAGTAAAGCGGGCCTGGAAGGCAAGTTTGACCGTGCCGATCGGGCCGTTGCGCTGCTTGCCTACGATGATCTCGGCGGTGCCCCGGTCGGGGGAGTCTTCATGATACACCTCGTCGCGATAGACGAATGCAATCAGGTCGGCGTCCTGTTCGATGGCCCCGCTCTCGCGCAGGTCGGACATCAATGGCTTGTGGTCGGTGCGCTGCTCGACGCTTCGGTTCAGCTGGGACAGCGCCACCACCGGGATGTCCAGCTCTTTCGCCAGCGCCTTCAGGGCGTTCGAGATGCCGGAGAGCTCCGTGGCCCGGTTCTCCACCGAACCGGGGATATGCATCAATTGCAGGTAATCTATCACCACCAAATCCAGCCCCCGCTCCCTGGCCATTCGGCGGCAACAGCCGCTGAGCGCGGTGGGGGAGAGTGCCGGAGTGTCGTCCACGAAGATGGGGGCCCGCTCCATGAGTTTGATTGCGCAGTCCAGATTCTTCCAGTCGTCTGGGTGCAGCTGGCCCGTGCGTAATTTTTGCTGGTTGACGTGCGCCAGCGAGGCCAGCATGCGCGTGGCCAGCTGTTGCCCGGACATTTCCATGCTGAAGATCGCCACCTTGCGCTCCTCCCTGATGGCGGCATGCTCGGCGATGTTCATGGCGAAGGCGGTTTTGCCCATGGAGGGCCGCCCCGCGATCACGATCAGGTCGGAGGGCTGCAAGCCGCTGGTGAGCTCGTCGAAATCGTGGAAGCCGGTCGCTATTCCCGTGATGTGGCTGTTCTTGTCCTTCAGCTCGTCAATCCGGTCGAGCGCCCCGGCCAACACATTGGCGAGCGTGCGGTAGCTGTCGCGGCCTCGCATCCGGTTGCTGGCGATCTCGAAGATCGAGCGTTCGGCCTGGTCCACGAGCTGTTCCATGGAGAGCGCGCCGGTCGCATAGGCCGTGGCGGCGATCTGCGTGCCGGACTCGATGAGTTGCCGCCGCACCGAGCAATCCCGCAGGATCAGGGCATAGTCGCGCGCGTTGGCGGCGCTGGGAGTCCCCTCCGAAAGTTCCGCCAGGTAGGCGTCGCCGCCTATTTTTTCCAGTTCGCCGTGGGCGCGCAACCACTCCGCCAGGGTGAGGAAATCGGCGGCGCGCGTCTCCGCGCGCAGGGCGGCGATGGCGCGGAACAGCAGGCGGTGACCGGGATGGTAGAAGTCTTCCTCGCTCAGTAGCTCGACTATCTGGTCCCAGGAGGCGGGGTGCAGCAACACCCCTCCCAGCACCGCCTGTTCGGCGGGTATCGAGTGAGGCGGAACCCGCAACGCCCGGGAGGACGGTTCGGAAATCAATTCGCTAGGCGCGGAAGACATTCAGCATACCCCGATTCGCCGGAAAGGAGCGCGAAGCGCGCGCTTCATATGCTGGATTCCTGCTTTCGCAGGAATGGCGAGGTGGGGTGCGGGAATGGCGGGATGGGGTGCGGGAATGGCGGGGTGGGCCGTCGCCGCCACTGCCCCCGCCCCCCTGTCCACCCTGTCCACAAAGTCCACCCTGTCCACAAAGTCCACCCTGTCCACCCCCCGCCAGCCAGGCTCCAACACGCGCCGCACGGGGGACGGGCCGCCCGGCGGCGGACGCTCATGACGGTTCCGGCGGCGTCTCGTTTTCCGGTGCCTGCGCCTGCTTTTCCTTTTCCGGCGTCTCCTCTTCCTCCGGGGCCTCGCTGCCCCGCGGGGGCTCCGAAGACTCCGAGACGACTACCACCCGTACCGGTACGCGCAGGTCGGGATGCAACAGCACCTTTATCTGGTGCTCTCCCTGCGTGGAGATATGCCCTTCCGGCATTTGCACCTCGCTGCGGGCCAGCTCGATCCCCGCCTGCGTCGCCGCCTCCGCGATCTCGGCCGGCCCTACCGAACCATGCAGTTTCCCTTCGAGTCCGCTGCGCGCATGGACCGTGATGGCGACCTGCGCCAGCGCGGCCTCCCGTTCCCGCGCGGCGGCGAGGGCCGTTGCCTGCTCTTTGGCGAGGCGCTCGCGTTCGCGTTCGACCTGGGCCAGGTTTTCCTGCGTGGCGGGTACCGCCTTCCCTTTGGGGAACAGGTAATTGCGCGCATATCCAGGGCGCACCCGCACCTCGTCGCCGATATCTCCCAGCCGGTAAATCTTCTCGCGCAGAATGACTTGCAATGCCGTGCCCTTTCTCTTTCGGGTCCTTTCCGGGCCCGAGCCGTGCCCTCCTGGCGCGGGTTGTCCCTTGCCGCGGGAGAGTCTCGGAAGCTGGTTGCGGGGGCAGGATTTGAACCTGCGACCTTCGGGTTATGAGCCCGACGAGCTGCCAGACTGCTCCACCCCGCGCCCGTATTCTACTCCAGGCCGCCGACGCCGTGCAACGGCACGTATGGGGCCGCCTAGCCGTTACGCAATCGAGGGGAAAAGGCTCCCACCGCCGCCCAGCCTACCCCGCTATTCCCGCCCCTGTTCAAGCCAGGGGCAAGCCTGCGCCTCATTCTTCCCATCACTCCCCCCTTGAGGGGGAGTCGCAGCAGCCAAGCCGT
>JAPPQA010000098.1 GCA_028817255.1 Gammaproteobacteria bacterium
GGCGGGAATCCAGCGCAAATAGAGCGCGGAACGCGCACATTCGCGCGATGGCGCCGGCAGGCGACAGCGCGAGTTTATGGCTATCCGCCGCGCCCTCGCTCCGCCCTGAAGGAGCGCGAAGCGCGCGCTTTCTATGCTGGATTCCCGCCTGCGCGGGAATGGCGAGGTGGGGGCATGGGAATGACGGGGGAGAAAGCAACATATAAATGACAGACGGAAAAAGACAAATCCCCCGGCAAAAGCGGCGGACGGGTCCGACGGCAGCTATACAAGAGTAGGAGTCGGCGCAATAAAGATTCTCAATCCTGGCCGCTTTTTTGCGGGCGTTTGTTTCCTGTTTGCGACGGCGGCGGGCCTGTACCTGTACCGCGCGCAAACGGCAGACGATTTGGCAAGCCAGGTGTGTCCGCTGGGAGAGGTGGGCGATTGCTACATAAAACTGGACCGCCCGGCAAATTGTTATTACTGGTCAGGAGGCGGGGGCAAAAATGCCGGGGCGACGATTGTCTGGAGAGGCGCCTGCGAAAACCGTCTGGCACAAGGCATGGGGACGCTGGACTGGCAATGGCAAGAGCAATCGGGGCATGCGGCGGGGACGATCGAAAAAGGCCGGCTGCAAGGCCAGTGGGTCGAACAGCCGGCAGCCGGGGTCGTGCAGGAAGGCCCATACCGGGATAGCAAAAAACACGGCCAGTGGTTCGTGCAGCTTGCGGATGGAACCGTGGCGGAAGGCCCCTTTCGGGATGGCAAGGAACACGGCCACTGGGTCTTGCGGCTTGCCGACGGCAGCGTCCAGGAAGGGCCTTACCGAAACGGCAGAGAGCACGGCCACTGGGTCCTGCGGCTTGCCGACGGCAGCGTCCAGGAAGGCCCATACCGGGACGGCAAGAAACACGGCCGCTGGGTCTTGCGGCTTGCCGACGGGGATACTCGCGAGGTCTTATTCCGAAACGGGATCAGAGAATGAGCCGTTCCGTATTCCAACATCTTTTCGACGATTACAATGACACCCGGAGCTTAGTCTTAGTCCGCTATTAATTTGCGGTAGGCCCGCGGCGTCAGAAACTCGGCAAACTCGCAATCCAAAACAATACTGTCCAGCAACTCGGCTGCCTCGCCGAGCCGGTCCTGGCCGGCGCCGCCCAGTGCCTTGAGTTCCTCCGCGCGGAGCTTCTTGTAGAGCTCGGCAGTCACCGCGGCGCCATCGTCGCAGACGGCGCCATGGCGTATCCACTGCCATAACTGCGCGCGGGCGACTTCGGCAGTGGCGGTGTCTTCCATGAGATTGTCTATGGCGGCGGCGCCAATGCCGCACAACCAACGGTCAATGTATTGCAGCGCGCTACTGACATTTTTGCGGATGCCGCGCTCGGTGATTTTGCCGCCGGGGACTTGCGGGTTCAGCAACCTGGCGCGGCCCACTTGCGTACCTTCTTTGCGCGCGTGTTTCTGATGCGGCGCGCCGCCGAGGGCGCGCTCGAAAAGATCCGCTACCACCGGCACCAAATCCGGATGCGACACCCAGGTGCCGTCGAAGCCGTCAGCCAGCTCGCGCTCCTTGTCTTTTCGCACATTGGCAATGGCGGTTTCGTTGACGGCCGGATCCTTGCGGCTGGGAATAAAGGCCGCCATGCCGCCAATGGCGTGGGCGCCCCGGCGGTGGCTGACGGCAACCAGACGTTGCGTGTAGGCGCGCATGGCCGGCACCGTCATCGTGACCTGGGAACGGTCGGGGAAAATATGATCGGCGCGCTCGCGGAAGTGCTTGATAAAGCTAAAGATGTAATCCCAGCGCCCGGCGTTCAAGCCGCAAACGTGGTCGCGCAATTGGTACAGCATTTCGTCCATGCAAAAGGCCGCGGTGACGGTTTCCACCATCACCGTGACGCGCACGCTGCCCTGGGGGATGCCGAGCAAGTCCTGTGCCTTCTTAAACACATCGTTCCACCACCGCGCTTCCAGATGGTGCTCGAGCTTGGGCAGATAAAAATACGGCCCGCTGCCGCGGGCGAGAGTTTCGGCGGCGTTGTGAAAAAAGTACAGGCCGAAATCAAACAGCGCGCCGGATACTTCCTCGCCGTCAACCCGCACATGCGCCTCCGGCAGATGCAAACCGCGCGGGCGCAGTACCAGGGTGGCGATGTCTTCGTGCAACCGGTATTGCCTGCCGGCCTTGCCGGTAAACCGCAACTCCCGGCGCACTGCATCACGCAAATTCACCTGCCCCTGGATCATTCCCTCCCACAAAGGCGACTTCGAGTCTTCCATATCGGCCATGAAGACTCTGGCCCCGGAATTGAGCGCATTGATCATCATGCGCCGGTCCACCGGGGCCGTGATTTCCACCCTGCGATCCTGCAAATCATTCGGCACCGGAGCGACTTGCCATTCGCTGTCGCGGATTTCCCTGGTGGCGGGGTCGAAATCCAGGCCGGAGCCTCCGGTATCCAAAACGGCGCGCCGGCGCCCGAGCAGTTCCAGCCGCCGGGCATTAAAAGAACGGTGCAGTTCGGCGACGAAGGCCAGGGCCTCGGGACTCAGGATTTGCTCAAACCCCGGCTCCATGGCGCCCAAGGTGTCAACGCTGTTTTTCTTGCGAGTCATGGCTGGTACTGTAGGCGAATAAAGCTGCGCAAGGGTAACACAAAACCCGGCCACTCGCGCTGCCCCCGGCGGCGCGCGGCGCCATGCCCGGCCCATGCGCTACCCTCCCGGCGGGCCCACCTCGTTCGCAGCCGCGGAAGCACTGCCGGCGACCGAGGAACGACAGCGATGCCAAAAGACAAGGGCATAACGCGAAAAAACTGCTGGTCAAAAGCGGTAAACCAGCGTGACCGCGGTCTCGGTGTCCGCATGTTTACGGTCGGCGGGAACGCTCTCGGTGTATTTAATTCCGTAACCCACTTTCAGCGCCAGGTTGCCGACCAGTTGCGACTTCACGGCAACCTGAAACCGCGTGATAGTATTGTCTTCGCCTCTTTCGGCGTTCAGCGACTGTTCGAGACTTGCGGTTTCGGCAAAATCCCATGAATACTCTTGCGCCAGCCGAACGATAATATCTTCCTCTCTGGAGCCCTCCTCCCGCTCGTTGATCCTGTAACCGGGCCCGCCTTCCAGCGCCAATAACATGGCGCCGGTCTTGATAAGCCGGTAACCATAGCCCGATGCCACCGTGCTCTGGAAATCGAAGCCGGAAAACTGGTCGTCCTCGTAAGAGCCAAAGAGAAATGCGTAGGAAGCATCGTTGATAACATAATCCAGCTGCGAAGACAGCAGGTATTTTTCGGCGGTACGCCGGCCATCCTGAGAGCTGTTCGCGGCCTCCAGACGAATGTTATGGCGCAACGGTTCGACGTCATTCGTTACATCGAATTTGGCATTCAAAGTCTGCGAATCGGAGTTGCCGTCCAAGGCCAGGTAACCCAACTCCATATCGCCGGACCAATCGGCCATGACGGCATTGCTTAGCAGCAGCAAGCAGCATGACAACGGATAAATACGCATCGCTCCCTCCGATAAAAACAGCCCGAAAAGACGCTCGAATGACAGGAACCGTCCTGCTGCCGGTCAATCGCCCTGTACGGATTGCCGCGGATAAGGCCGGGCCAGGCAAATGCGCCGACGACGAACGGCGCGCCCCTGTAGTCCGCCGGCACAGGCGGAGGCCGTTCGCCGGCAGGCCGTTGTCATCCGCGCACCAACCGAAGGTAAAGCTTCGGCAACCGGTACGGCAGTTCGCTGACATTGCGAACAAACACATAAGACGACTTGCCAAAAATGTACGGCAAATAATCGTTGGCCTTGTCGTCAATGGAAATGCAAAAGGGATGAATGCCCTGCCGGCCCGCCTCCCGGATTGCCATGCGGGTGTCTTCGATGCCGTACCGGCCTTCGTAGCGGTCCAGATCATTCGGCTTGCCATCGGTTAAAATCAATAATAATTTGTTTTTCTGCCGTTGCAACAGCAGCTTGCCTGCCGCATAGCGAATGGCGGCGCCCATGCGGGTATAGAACCCAGGCCGAAGATCCGCAATCCGACCCCTGGTAAGCGCCGTATATCGCTCGTGAAAGAACTTCACCCAGGTAACCCTTACATGGCCGCGGTTCTTCGACGAAAACCCCTGAATTGCAAATTCATCGCCAGTCAGCCCCAGGGTTTCGGAAAAAAGCAACAGGCTGTCCTTAATGCAGTCAATAATCCGCTGTTCGCCATTCACATAGGCATCGGTGGAAAACGATACGTCGGCAAGCAGCAGACACGCGAGGTCCCGCCGGATTCGCATCTGCCGCCGGTACAGATTCTCCGTTGCGAAACTTTTGCCGCTGGCAAGATCGGCGGTCAGCCGCAAGCAGGCATCCAAATCCAGCTCGCTGCCTTCCGGTTGCGCGTACTGCCAGCTGCTATCCATTAACAAGCGTTCGAATTGCGCTTTCAACCTGCGCGATTTATAGAACAGACGCCGCGGCAACGGGCATGGTCTCGCCCGTGCCGATACCATGGGCTGTATCGCGCAATAACCGGCCCGCAGCGCCCGCTTTCGGTAATCCCATTCCGGTTGCAGTTCTCCTTTTTCCAGGTATTGCTGATCTTCCGCCTCCGCAGGCAAATCCAAATCGAATCTCAGAAGGGATTTGGCGGTTTTATTGTCACGGCACAAACTGACCACGTCCAGATCGTCCAGGCGCCGTTGCGTATTGTCGTCTTCGTCCTCGTCCACAGGACGGTCCACATCAATATATTCCGTCCAGCTAAACAGGCTTTCCAGCCTGGTCGCCAGCAAACCGTCGTCCGTTTTGGGCATTGCTTTCCTTTCCCCCCGGTAACCGCGGCTGTTTTCCAGGTTCCGGCGTTTCTTTTTGCCGCTTTCGGGATCATCGCCGTTTGCGCCTGTTGCGCCCGATGCGGCCGCCGGCATTCGGGGATAGAGCCAAAGCGGCACCCACAGCCCGAACGGTTCGGTCATGGCCGCCGCCGCTTCGCCCGGATATTGCAGCGCACGGATAACAACCGCTTCGCGCTCGATCGCCGCCGGCTCTTGCGCCCGCATCCTGTGTTCGAAAAATGACGCCGCCAGCCTGCGGTAAAGCGGGGCCAGGCCCGGATATTTGTTCAATGTGGCCCGAACGGCGGAGCGGTTGCTATCGAACCAGTCGCTGGCGGCCAGCGGGAAATCGCTATTCGCGGCCAATGCCGACAGCCAGTAATACAATTTGCCGTTCAGCCCCCGCTCGGGGAATACCGCGATCTCTCCCGGCAACCGCAGGCAATCATGCTCCAACGAGGCGACCGCCACGGCCTTATTGGTGCCGGCAATTTTCTGCAGCACGGTTCTGTCCTGCCCAAGCTGGCGCGGTATCGCCGCATCAATTCGATAAGACGGCTCCCCGCCCAAAGCCCGGTACCAGGTTGCCAAAGCGCCTTTCATGGCATCCAGTCGCACGGCGGAAGCCGGGAAATATTTGCACGCCGCCCGCGTGATCAATCCATGCCAGCACTTGCCGACAAGCTCCTCCATTTCAACCGCCTTTTACGGCTTTGCGGATTCTCCCAAGGCCCGGATAAACAAATGCCTGTTGATTCAAGCCGCGGGAAAGACAAACGACACCGAGCAATACCAGGGTGGCATGGATAGACAAGGCGTAAAGCAGCATAACCATCCAGCTATACACGGAGGAAAAGCCGCCGATAGCGATAATGACGAAGCTAATGCCGATAAGCGCCGCCCCGGCAACTATGCTGGCAAAAAAATTCTGCTGCAGCTGCACCGCGGCCACGGGCGCGTCAATCTTCCGGTACTTGATGAACAGCCAGGCCAGCACAAGAAATGCAAGCCCCGGCAGCAGCAAAAGATTCAACAGGTACAATACCGGCGCCAGCACCGCCAGGCGTCTGGCTAATACATGCTCCGAGTCTGGCTCCCCGCGCAACACGGCTCAGGCAAAAATCGCATCCACAACTTCCATAAGCACTTTTATCGTTTCCCGGTCGTCCGTCAAAGATTCGACAATGGCGGCAAAACAGGCATCGCGCACAGTCATGCCGTTGACGATCAACAGGGCCGCGGAAACCAGCAGCCGGGTGGAAGGCGCTTCCTCGAGATCGATATCTTTCAGCGCCCGCAAACCCGATGCCAGGCGCACCAGCTGGCTGGCTTGCACGCGGTCGAGGCCCGTCTCCTTGGCGACGATGTCCGCCTCCGTTTCCGCATCGGGATAGTCAAACGATGCCGCCAGAAACCGTTGCCGGGTGGACGGCTTCATGCCTTTCAACAAGCTTTGATAACCGGGGTTATAAGACACGACAAGCATAAACTCCGCGGGCGCCGCCAGAACTTCACCGGTGCGCTCGATAGACAACGTGCGGCGATCATCGGTCAGCGGATGCAGTACCACGATGGTGTCCTTGCGCGCCTCCACCACTTCGTCCAGGTAGCAAATCCCTCCCGTACGCACGGCCCTGGTGAGCGGACCATCCTGCCAATAAGTAGAGCCGCCTTCGATCAAATGCCTGCCGACAAGGTCGGAGGCCGCCAGATCGTCATGACAGGCCACGGTAAACAGCGGCCGTTGCAGCTTTGCCGCCATATACCGCACAAACCGCGTCTTGCCGCAGCCGGTTGGACCTTTCAATAACAAGGGCAGCCGCTGCTCGAAGGCCGCCTCGAATAACCGAATTTCATTTGCCTGTTGCCGGTAAAACGGCAACCGGGCAACTGCTGCAACACTCGTTGCCTGCATACGTTGCGTTAAGGCTGATTTATCGCGGCCGCCGCCTCATCGCCGTCCTTGCCGCCCTCGACGAAAAAGCTGACGATGTACAGGATCAGCCCAATCAGAAAAACCACTCCGGTCAGTTCGCGCAACCAATAAAAGATGGCAATCTTATCCTGAACCGCCATAAACGGCAGGCCGTCGTCAATCCGTTGCAGCCATACTTGCAGGATGCCGGCGCCGGTCAGGAACAAGGTAATAAACACCATTGCCACGCTCATCAGCCAGAACGACCACATTTCCACGACCTGCGACAGATTGCTGTTGGCGGCCCCCCTGCCCCGCAGGATCGGCATGGCGTAGGAAATGATAGTCAGCACGATCATCGCATAGGCGCCATAAAATGCCATATGGCCATGGGCCGCGGTGATCTGCGTGCCATGGGTATAATAATTAACGGGGGCAAGGGTATGCAGAAACCCCCAAACGCCAGCGCCGAGAAAGGCCAGCACCGCGGTGCCCATTGCCCACAAAGTAACCGCCTTGTTCGGATGGGAACGGCGGCGCCTGTTGATCATGGTAAACGCAAAAATCGTCATAAAGAAAAACGGCAGCGGCTCCATGGCGGAAAACACCGAACCCCACCATTGCCAATACCCCGGCGTGCCAATCCAGTAATAATGGTGCCCGGTGCCAATGATGCCCGTTATCAGGGCCATCGCGATAATAATGTACAGCCACTTGTCTATTATCTCCCGATCGACGCCCGTCGTTTTGATCAATACGAAGGCGAGGATCGCACCGAGGATCAATTCCCATACGCCCTCGACCCACAAATGCACCACCCACCACCAGTAATATTTGTCCAGTACGAGATTATCCGGGTTGTAGAACGCGAATAGAAAGAACACGGCAAGCCCCACCAATCCCGTCAGCAGCACGATACTGACAACGGTCTTTCTGCCTTTCAGCACGGTCAGGCCGATATTGTACAAAAACGACAACACGACCAATACGATGCCGATCTTGGTTATCGTCGGCTGTTCCAGAAACTCCCGCCCCATGGTCGGCAGCAAGTGGTTGCCGGTAATCCGCGCCAGGGTCGCATAAGGCACGGCGAGATAGCCGACGACCGTCAACCCGGCCGCCACCAGAAACACCCAGAACGTAACGATGGCCAGTTTGGGGCTTTCCAGTTCCCGTTCCGCCTCTTCCGGTACAAGAAAATAACTCGCGCCCATAAATCCAAACAGGATCCAGATGATCAATGTATTGGTATGCACCATGCGGGCGACGTTAAACGGAATTTCCGGGAATAGAAAATCGCCTATTACATATTGCAGCCCCATAATAAGGCCGAATACGATCTGTACGACAAACAAGGCAATCGCCGCGACAAAGTACGGCTTGGCAACGGCCTGCGACTGGTATTGCATCGTCATCTCCTCATCCGGTTATGCCAAAGATTGCGCTTCATGCCCTGATCGTTCCCCTCGAATTCCCCCGGCATCAGCCTTGAAGCATCAGCCTTGAATATTGGGCGGCCAATTCTCCGTATCGATCTCGCTGGTCCATTTCAGGAATTCCGCCAGATCGTCCAACTCCTCTTCGCTCAAATCGAATTTGGGCATGCTGCGGCGGCCCGGAATGCCCTCCGCGGGCCTGGACTTGATAAAGCCGATAATCGCTTCTTTCGAGCCGAAGCGGGTATAAACGTTGCCCAGTTCCGGGGCGAAGTAAGCGCCCTCACCCAGCAAAGTATGGCAGCCGATGCAGTTATTCTCTTCCCAGATCAGCTTGCCGTTGGCAACCTGCGCGGTGATATTCTCCCGACGATCCCGTTCAGGCAGCTCCCTGGAGGTATCCAGCGTCAAGCCGAGGAACAACAAGATAAAGAAGACGCTGCCGCCGAAATAAATATTCCGGGCCATGCCCTTGGTGAAGAACTCGCTCATCCTGCTACCGTAAAAGAAACGAGATGAATTTTCAACGGCTGAGCGAGGCGCCTGTCAAAGCAAAGCAGAAATGTCCTATTCCGGGTCTTCGGGCGGGGCCTTTCGTTGACAATACGGCATTGTTCGCGGGGCGCAGGCAAGCGCAAGCGGCTTGTGAGGGGAAAAGATTCCCACTCCGCTATTCC
>JAPPQA010000099.1 GCA_028817255.1 Gammaproteobacteria bacterium
CCCGCCCCTGTTCAAGCCAGGGGCAAGCTCTGCGCGGGAATGGCGGATATTTGCCATGCCAGTCCGCCAGGCAATAACTATCGTTCGCCCTTTCCGCGGGAAAGGCCGGGGGCAATGGGCGCATCGGCGGGCGCATCGGCGGGCAGATTGGCGACGCCGTGCGGCACGTGACCCGTGGGGATCTCGCGGCTGGCACTGCCGCAGTACTTCATCTGGTCGTCGAAGAACACGTCCGCCCCATACGCCTTGAGGTAGTCCGTCTTGTCCCGCCCGCCCAGGAACAGCACTTCGTCGAGACGAATCCCCCAGTGCCGCAAGGTGGTGATCACCCGCTTGTGCGCGGGGGCGGCGCGGGCCGTCACCAGCGCCGTGCGGATCGGGCTGGCGCCGCCGGCAAAGACGCTCTGCAGGCGGTGCAGCTCGGCGAGAAAGGGCTTGAACGGCCCCCCGTCCAGGGGCTGGGCGGCGGCCCTGCGTTCGTCTTCGGCAAAGGCGGCCAACCCCCGCTCGTGATATACGCGCTCCGCCTGGTCGGAAAACAGCACGGCATCGCCGTCGAAGGCGAAGCGGACTTCCCCGTCGTCGGAGGCGCCGGCGGCAGAGGGGATCAGCGTGGCCGCCGCGACGCCGCTGTGCAGGGCGTTCTCTACATCCTCCGGCGCGATAGAGAGAAACAGGTGCACGCCGAAGGCGGATACGTAACGATGCGGGCTGCACCCTCCGCAAAAGGCGGCACAGGTGATCGCCAGCCCGTGATGTTCGATGGAATTGAACACCCGCAGGCCGGTGTCGGCACTGTTGCGCGACAACAGGATCACCTCCACCCTGCCGCGGCGGCCGGGCAGTTCGTTGATGCGCAGCAGTTTGCGCACCAGGTGAAAGGCCCCGCCCGGTTTCAGGGGCTCCTCTTCGTGCTGCACCTGGTAGCGGCGGAAGGCCTCCACCCCCTGGTTCTGGTAGATGCGGTGGCTCTCGTCGAGGTCGAACAGGGCCCGCGAGGAAATGCCGATGACCAGCCGGCCCTCGGGGTCGGGCGCGGCGGCGGCGTCCGGCCCGGCGCCGCGGCCCTCGCCCGGCAAGGGGGAAACGACCGGCGTCCGGCGGGCGTCTTCAGCCACGGCGGCGCCCCCCGGGACGACCCCGGCGCAGAGGCGGACAAAAGGAAGGACTGCTGACCAGGGCGCGCATCGAGTGCCCGCTAGTGTAGCACCGACGGGCGGGGAATGGCGGGCTCCCGCGCGCCGCGGGGCAGATTTCTTTGGCGCTCCCTAGGGGACTCGAACCCCTGTTTTCGCCTTGAGAGGGCAATGTCCTGGACCGCTAGACGAAGGGAGCGAAGATGCAAGGGCCATCCGCAAAGGCCATCCGCATCCGTATATAAGAACCGGCGGACCGGCGAAGATGGTATCATACCCGGGCCGGACGGCCCCCGCCAAGGCAGGGAGGCGCCGCAACCCGAAAGCGAAAGGATCACGATGCCCGGAAAAGAACAGCAACGCATTGCCCCCCTCCCGCCTCGCATTATCCCCCGCGATCAGCACAATATCTCGCGCTCCCGCATCGGCCCCAACGTTCTGAAGGTGCTCTACCGCCTGAAAAACGCGGGCTACAAGTCCTACCTGGTGGGCGGCTGCGTGCGCGACCTGCTGCTGGACAAGCAACCCAAGGATTTCGACGTGGCGACCGACGCCCACCCCGAGCAGATCCGCGAACTGTTCCGCAACTGCCGGTTGATCGGGCGGCGTTTTCGCCTGGCGCATATCCTCTTCGGGCGCGAGATCGTCGAGGTATCCACCTTCCGCGCCTCGCACGACCGGGCGCGGGCGCACGAGGGGCACAGCGCGGAAGGGGGGCGCATCGTCCGCGACAATGTCTATGGCGACATCGAGGAAGACGTATGGCGGCGGGACTTCACCGTCAATGCGCTGTTCTACAACATCCAGGATTTCTCCGTGGTGGACTACGTAGGCGGCATGAAAGACATCCAACGCCGGCAGCTGCGGCCGCTGGGCGACCCGGACCAGCGCTACCGCGAAGACCCGGTACGGATGCTGCGAGCGGTGCGTTTCGCGGTCAAGCTGGACATGGAGATCGAGCCGGAAGCGGCAAGGCAGATCCGGGAACGGGCGCCGCTGCTGGAAGACGTGCCGGCGGCGCGGCTTTTCGAGGAGTTCCTGAAGATGTTCCTCCACGGCCACGCGCGGGACACTTTCCGGCGGCTGCGCGACTATCGCCTGTTCGGCCACCTGTTTCCCGCCGCCGAACGGGCCATGACCGGCCCTTCCGGGGAAACCGCCCGCACCCTGATGACGCAAGTGCTGACGGACACCGACCGGCGCTACCGGGAGGACCGCCCGATATCGCCGGCCCTGCCGCTCGCCGCGCTGTTCTGGCACCCGGTGCAGGAATTGGCCGAAAACCATTGCAGCAAGGGCCTGTCGCGCATACAGGCGATGGAGCTGGCCGGCGCCGCCCTGCTCTCGCGCCAAATCAAGAGTCTCTCCATCCCGCGCCTCGTTACCGCCACCGTGCGCGATATCTGGGAATTCCAGGCGCGTTTCGAGGAACGCTGGATCAAGCAGCGCAGGGAACGGCTGCAGAAGCACCCGGCGTTGCGGGCAAGTTACGACTTCCTGGCTTTGCGCCACGAGGCGGGCGAAGAGGTGGGAGAGCTGGTACAGCGGTGGCGGGAACTGGCGATGTCCGCGCCCGTCGCCGGCAACCGGCAGCGCATGCGCCAGGACGGGCACCGCGACGGGCGGCGGCGCGGCCCCCTGGGTTTTCGCCGGGGCCGAGGCAGAGGGGGCAGAAGAGGAAGGGGCGACCGGGACCGGCGCGAATGACCCCCGCCTATATCGGGCTCGGCAGCAACCTGCAAGGGCCGCGCAAGCAATTGCGGCGCGCCCTGGCCGCATTGCGGAAATTGCCCGCCAGCCGCCTGGACGCCGTTTCTTCCCTCTACTCCAGCGCGCCGGTGGGGCCGCAGGACCAGCCGTTCTACCTGAACGCGGTGGCCCGCCTGGAAACCGAATTGCCGCCCCGCGAATTGCTGGCGCAAATGCGGCGGATCGAGCGGCGCCAGGGGCGCACCCGCGACGCGGAGCGCTGGCAGGCGCGAACCCTGGACCTGGACCTGCTGCTCTACGGCGACGAATGCATCGCCGGCGAGGAACTGACCGTGCCGCACCCGGAGATCGGCAGCCGCGCCTTCGTGCTCTACCCCCTCTACGAGCTGGCCCCGGAGCTGCGCATCCCCGGCCTGGGGAAGCTGCCGGCGCTGTTGCCGCAAGTCCGGGGACAACGGGCAGAGCGCCTGGGAGCGGGGCGCTTGAGGGCGGAGCGCCTGGAGGGATCGTGACGACAGGCGCGCAGGCGCCGGCCAGCATCGTGATCGAAGGCCCGATCGGGGCCGGCAAGACGACGCTGGCAAAGAAGCTCGCCCAGCACCTGCGGATGCAACCCGTGCTGGAGGAGTCGCGCGACAACCCCTTCCTGCCCCACTTCTACGGGGCGCCGGAGCGGTACGCGCTGCCGGCGCAACTCTACTTCCTGTTCCAGCGCGAACGGCAGATCGGGCGGCTGCGGCAGATCGGGCTGTTCCAACCGCCGCACTGGGTGGCCGACTTCATGATGGACAAGGATCCTCTGTTCGCCAGAGAGACGCTGGAGGAGCAGGAATACCGCCTGTACTTGCAGGTGTACGATCTGCTGGGGCCGCAGTCGGCCCCGGTCCCGGAATTGATGATCTATCTGCAGGCGCCGCCCGAAGTGCTGTTGCAACGCATCGCCCGGCGCGGCATCTCCTACGAACGCCGGATAGACGCGGAATACCTGCAACGCATCTGCGGCGCCTACATCGAATACTTCCACTACTACGAAAGCTCGCCCCTGCTGATCGTCAACGTGTCCGAGTGCAATCTGGCGGACAGCGAGCAGGACTTCCAGGCACTGTTGCGGCACCTGCGGAATTGCCGCGCCGGGCGCCACTACCTGAACCCTGGCGGCGAATCGCAGCCATGGCCCGAGTAAGCGCGGCCAGCCTGCAACGGCTGCGGCGCAAGGGGGAGAAGATCGCCTGCCTGACCGCATACGACGCCGGTTGCGCGGCAATCCTGGACTCCGCGGGGGTGGAAGTGGTGCTGGTGGGCGACTCGCTGGGGATGGTGCTGCACGGCGAGGCAACCACCCTGCACGTCAGGATGCAGGACATGATCTACCACACCCGCCTGGTGCGCCGGGGAGTGCGCCGCGCCCTGCTGGCCACCGACCTCCCCTTCCTCAGTTACGCCACCCCGGCGCAGGCGCTGGGCAACGCCGGCCGGCTGGTACGCGAGGCGGGGGCGGAAATGGTCAAGCTGGAAGGCGGCGCGGAACTGACCGAGACCGTGCGCCTGCTGGTCGGCGCCGGCATCCCGGTATGCGGTCACCTGGGTCTGCGGCCCCAGTCCGTGCTCCGGCTGGGCGGCCACCGGGCCCCGAAACGCAAACGGGAAGACGACGACAGGCTGCTGGAAGACGCCCTGGCGCTGCAAGAGGCCGGCGCCGCCCTGCTGGTGCTGGAATGCGTGCCCGCGGCCCTGGCGCAGCGGGTCACCGCCGCCCTGTCCATCCCCACGATCGGGATCGGCGCCGGCCCCCACTGCGACGGCCAAGTGCTGGTGCTCTACGACCTGCTCGGGATCGGCGAGCGCCGCCCCTCCTTCAGCCGGGACTTCCTGGCGACGGGCGGCGGCATCCGCGGCGCCGTGCGGGAATACGTGCGCCAGGTAAAGGACGGCGGCTTCCCCGGCGCCGCGGAAACCCCGGCCTGAGCCCGATGCGCCGCGCCGCCCCCGCCCGATGCGCCGCGCCGCCCGCGCCTGACCCGCGGACTGCGCCGCCGATGACGCCGCTGCCGCCCCACTGCCGCCCATAGCGCCCCGCGTCCGCCCCGCGCCGTCCGCCCCGCCCTCCTGCCAGATGCCACGCACCGCGCCCCGCACCACGCCCATGCGCTGCCTGCGCCGCATCGCCGAGCTGCGGGAATGCCTGGCCGAATGGCGGCGCCGGGAACTGCGCGTCGCGCTGGTGCCCACCATGGGCAACCTGCACCGCGGCCACCTGGCCCTGCTGCGGCGGGCGCGGCGAGAGGCGGAGCGCGCGCTGGCCACGATCTTCGTCAACCCCATCCAATTCGGCCCCGGCGAGGACTACGCCGAATACCCGCGCACCCCGGAGCGGGACCTGGAGCTGCTGCGCGAGCACGGCGCGGATGCAGTCTTCCTGCCGCAAACGGAAGAACTGTTCCCCCACGGCACGGAAGGGCACACGCAGGTCCGGGCGCCGGAACTGGACGGCATCCTGTGCGGCGCCTCGCGCCCGGGGCACTTCGCCGGCGTCGCCACCATCGTCGCCAAACTGTTCGGCCTGACGCGCCCGGACGTGGCCGTCTTCGGCCTCAAGGACTACCAGCAGCTTCTGGTCATCCGGCGCATGGCCGCCGACCTGGCGCTGGGTGCGCGCATCGTCGCCGAGCCCACCGCGCGCGAGGCGGACGGGCTGGCCTTAAGTTCGCGCAACGCCTACCTCTCGCCGCCGGAACGCGCCGCCGCCCCGGCGCTGTACCGGACGCTGGAGCGGCTCGCCGGGCGCGTCCGCGACGGCGCGCGGGGGCTGCAAGCGCTGGAAGAGCGGGCCCGCGAGGAGCTCGCCGCCGCCGGCTTCCGCCCCGAATACGTCAGCGTCCGCGACGCCCGCACCCTGGCGCCGCCCGCCGACCCCGCGCCCGCGCGGGGGCCTCAGCGTCTGGTCGCGCTGGCCGCCGCCCGCCTGGGCAAGGCGCGCCTGATAGACTGCCTCCCCTTCGAGCGCCAGGGCGCCCCGCCGGACGGCAGCCCCGGACAGCAGCCAGTAAAATAGCCAATCGAATGAAAGGCCGCATCCGCATCCGCCGCCCGTCCGCACCCCGGCCAAACCCGCAAACCATGCCGAAGACGCGCCCCCTCTTTCCCCTGCTCGCTGTGGCGCTGGCCCTAAGCTGGGCCGCGACACGGGCCGCGCCCGTTGCGGCTGCCGACGGCCTGAGCGTCTTGCCCGGCGCGACGCTGGTCCGGGGCCATCCCGCCAACGACGGCGACAGCTTCTACGTCAAGGCGAACGGCAGAGAACTGCACCTGCGGCTCTACTACGTGGACTGCCCGGAGACCCGCCCCGGCCGCCCGGCGCGGCGCATGATTAAAAGGATGTGGTACCAAGCCCGGTACTTCGGCCTGCAAGACCCCGGGACCGTCATGCGCTTCGGCAACGAGGCCAAGCGCTACACGGAGCGCGCCCTGGCCGAACCCTTCACCGTCTATACCGAGTACGAG
>JAPPQA010000100.1 GCA_028817255.1 Gammaproteobacteria bacterium
TGGATTCCCGCCCCTGTTCAAGCCAGGGGCAAGCTCTGCGCGGGAATGGCAGATAAGAGAGAGGCGCTTCGCTGCCCTTCGATTGGGTAACGGCTTACGGCCTCATATATGGCATTGCGGCGGATGGGATTGGCCGTTAGAGTGCCGCTATGGATGACGTTCATGGGTAGCGTTCGGGTGCGTATCGGCCGCGGAATTTCTTTTTTGCGATGAAGGGCGGCGGCGCAGAGCTGGAGCGGCAGGTCGCCGCTATAGACGCCCTGTTGCCGCAGACGCAATGCGGCCGTTGCGGCTTTGGCGGTTGCCGTCCGTATGCCGAAGCGGTCGCTGCGGGCCGGACGGAGATCAACCGCTGCCCTCCCGGGGGGCGCTTGACCATCGCCGCCCTGGCCGAGTTGCTGGGGCAGGCGCTGTTGCCGCCGGCGCGCGAACTGGGGGATTTTACGGCACGGCCCAGGGTTGCCCGGATTGAGGAGCCGGACTGCATCGGTTGCACTAAATGCATTCAGGCCTGCCCCGTGGACGCCATTATCGGCGCGCAGGGACAGATGCATACCGTACTCGCGGAACTTTGCACCGGCTGCGAGTTGTGCCTGCCGCCTTGCCCAGTGGACTGCATAGAGATGGGGACTGCATAGAGATGGCGCCCGCGACCGCGGCCTCTGCGCCTCTTTCGTCTGCGCCGTCTGCCGGAGAGGGCGGCGAGAATTCCCGTCCCGGGGCGCCGCCGGCGGCATCCGTCTCTTCTCTGCCCGGCCGGGAGGCTTGCCTCGAGGCGCCGCCTTGAAGTTTGCCGAGGCCCGTTTCTTCGGGGGGTTGTCGCTGCCCACGTACAAGGCCCTGTCCAGAGATGCGGATTCCGTGTTGGTGCCGTTGCCGGAGCGCATCACTTTGCCCCTGCAGCAGCATATCGGCCTGCCGGCGAAACCCATGGTGCGGGTGGGGGAGCAGGTATATAAGGGCCAGCCGATCGCGCAACCGGACCGCTATGTCAGCGTGCCGCTGCATGCCAGCACCTCGGGCAAGGTGATTGATATCGGCGACTACCCCGTCCCCGACCCTGCCGCCCGCAGCGAGCCTTGCATCGTCATCGAGCCGGACGGCGACGACCGCTGGTACGACATCCGCCCGACCCCGGCTTACGATCAGGTGTCGCCGGCCAGGATGCAGGAATTGATCCGGGAATGCGGGATCGTGGGCCTGGGCGGCGCGGGCTTCCCCACCCACGTGAAGATTCGCGAGGGCGAGGAGAACGCCGTGGACACGTTGATCATCAACGGCGCGGAGTGCGAGCCCTATATTACCTGCGACGACCGTCTGGTGCGGGAGAAGGCAAGCTACGTGGTGGCGGGCACCCGGATGATCGCCCATGCGGTGCAGGCGCGCCGCAGCATTATCGCCGTGGAAAAAGATATGCCCGAGGCGGCGGCGGCCCTGGAGCAGGAACTGGACGGGCAGGAACTGGGCGGCGAAATTGATTTGATCGCAGTGGCGGCGCGCTATCCCGCGGGCGGCGAGAAACAGCTGGTGCAGACGCTGACCGGCCGCGAGGTGCCCAGCGGAGGGCTCAGCATCCATGTCCGCGTGATGGTGCAGAACGTCGCCACCGCGGCGGCGGTTTACCGCGCCGTCACCCGCGGCGAACCGGTGGTGTCCCGCTACCTGACAGTGACCGGCGACGTGGCGCGCCCCCGCAACCTGCAGGTGCTGCTGGGCACCCCGGTAGTGGACTGTCTGCGGATGTGCGACCAGCGGCCCCTGGAGGAATCCCGGGAGGTGATCTGCGGCGGGCCCATGATGGGCAGTCCGATGCACGATGTGCGGGTGCCGGTGACCAAGACGATCAACTGCATTCTCGTCCAGGAGGCGCGGCCGCGTCTGGAAGAGCAGCCCTGCATCCGTTGCGGGCGGTGCGTGGAGGTATGCCCGGTGCGCTTGCTGCCGCAGGAATTGCACCGCCTGACCCGCATGGATGCCCTGGAGAGCGCGCGCGAGCAGCATCTATTCGATTGCATCGAGTGCGGCTGTTGCGCCTACGTTTGTCCCAGCCATATCCCGCTGGTGAAATACTACCGCGAAGCGAAGCGGGCCATCGCCGATTGGGAGCGGCAGCGCGAGGGCGCGGACCGGGCCCGCAAGCGGTTCCTGGCGCGGGAGGAGCGCCGGCAGCGCGAGCAGGAGCAAAGCCTGGGGCCGCGCCCGCCGGCCTCGTTGCAGCGCCGCCGCGCCTATGTGCAGGAGGCGGCGGAACGCAGCCGCGCCCGCCGCCGGCGGCAGGATGCGGAAGACGAGGGGGGCGCCCCGGAGAATGGCCCTGGGAGTGCCCCGGAGAACGGCCCGGAGAACGGCCCTGGGAGTGGCAATTAGGCTCGTCGCGGGTCTTGCCGCCTCCCCGCCGCCTGTCGCCCCCGGATTGTCGGTCCGCCCATGCCGGTACGGGCCAGCCGTTCCGCAATCCTTAATCCGCCATTCCCGCGCAGCAGTCTGTGCAAAAACTCCGAAAATCCAGAGCCGCGCGAAAACATTTCCCACTGGCATGGCAAATATCCGCCATTCCCGCGCAGGCGGGAATCCAGCGCAAA
>JAPPQA010000101.1 GCA_028817255.1 Gammaproteobacteria bacterium
GACTTCGGGCTTGCGCCCTCGTCTTGCCGACTCCCCCTCAAGGGGGGAGTGATGCGTAAGAACCGCTTTTCTTCCCTGCGATTGCGTAACGGCTTGCGAGCGCGGCGCCGCGGTTATCAAGTGTCCCCGGATACCTTAGAATGTCTCCCGTTCCGTGCCGCCGGCGTGGTTCGGGGGCGATTGGGGGAGGCCGCTTCGGGAGGGCCGGGGGTCTGGACGATCTGGACGGTCTGGGCATCGCCGGGGGGTGGCGGCAGTCATGGAATGGCGTAGTGGAAATAAAGATATTCAACACCCTGCAGGGCCGCAAGCAGCGTTTTCGGCCGTTGCATCCCGGGCGGGTCAAGATGTACGTATGCGGCCCCACCGTGTACAGCCATCCTCATATCGGCAATGCGCGGGCCGCCGTGGTTTTCGACGTGCTGTACCGTCTGCTCCGGCGGTCCTACGCGGAAGTGATCTACGTGCGCAACGTCACCGATGTGGACGACAAGATCAATGCGGCGGCGGAACGGGAGGGGGTGTCAATTCGGGAGATCGCCGAGCGCTACAGCCGGATTTACGGCGAGGACATGAAGGCGCTGGGAGTAGAGCCCCCCGTGAAGGAGCCCCGGGTCACGGAGAACATGCCCGCCATTGTCGGCATGATCGAGCGGCTGCTCTCCCGCGGGCATGCCTACCAAGCGCAGGGCCACGTCTTGTTTCACGTGCCCGGGTTCCCGGAATACGGCCGTTTGTCCGGCCGCGACCGCGGGGACATGATTGCCGGCGCCCGGGTGGAGGTCGCCCCTTTCAAGCGGGATCCGGCGGACTTCGTACTGTGGAAGCCCGCGGCTTCCGGCCAGGCGGCCTGGGAGAGCCCCTGGGGACGCGGGCGTCCGGGCTGGCATATCGAGTGCTCCGCCCTTGTCGCCGCCCATCTTGGGGAGACGATAGACATTCATGGCGGCGGGCAGGATCTGGTGTTCCCGCACCACGAGAACGAGATCGCCCAGAGCTCCTGCGCCCACGACGGCAGGGAATTTTGCCGCTACTGGGTGCACAATGGCCTGGTACGGACGAAGAGCCGCAAAATGTCCAAATCTTTGGGCAACATATTGCTGTTGCGGGAGGTGTTGCGCGAAATGCCGGCGGAGGCGGCGCGCTACACGCTGCTCAATACGCATTACCGCAGTCCCCTGGATTGGACGCCGGAGGCGACGGAGTTGGCCGGTCGCAACCTGGACCGGCTTTACCAGGCATTGCGCCGCGCGGCGCCGGGGATGGCGGCGGGGCCCGCGGAGGAAGCCGCGGCCGCGGCGCCGCTTCCTGAAGGATTTCTGGCGGCGCTGGCCGACGATCTGAACACCCCGCTGGCGTTGCGCGCCCTGCAACAGGCGGCCCGTCGTTTGAATTCCGATACCGACGCCGCAACGCGGGCGCGGGAGGCGGCTTCCATTCGCGCCGCCGGCGAATTGCTCGGTCTGTTGCGACAGGACCCGGAGGCCTGGTTCGCCGCCGACACCGAGTCCATAGACGAGGCGAAGATCGAGCGGCTGTTGGCCCTGCGCGACAGCGCCCGCCACAGCGGCAACTTCCGCAAGGCGGACGCGGTGCGCGAAGAGTTGCGGGAGATGGGAGTCGTTCTGCAGGACGGTCCGGGGGGCACCCTTTGGCGGCGCCGGCGGTGACCGGCGCCCGCCGGGAGGCGCAGGGCAGGCATTTCGAGCGCCGGCATGGTGTATGCTGTATGCAATAACGATGCGGAAACCGCCCCGGCAACCGGGGCCGTTTCCGGACGGAGGCGACCCATGAGACGGCAACCCGCCGATGCTGGATATTGCCCGCGGCGTCTTTCCCCGCCCCGGGCGGCAGGGCAGGCATCGTAATGCCGGCAAGGCAGACACAGACGCGCGCCGCGACGGCCCGGGAGTCGCATGCCGTGCTCGATTTCCTGAGATTCATCGAGACGCAGCCCCGGCAGTCCGTCGGGCGCCTGCTCGACCGCATTCTGTATAAAAGCAGAATGATCAGCCGGGCGGAGGCGGGCACGATCTTCATCGTCCGCAAGCGCGGCAAGCAATCCTGGCTGGAGCCGGTCAGCATCCAAAACGATGTCCTGCGGGTGCGCCGCGCCGATTTCATCGTGCCGGTGGGACCCGGCACCATCGCCGGCTATGTCGCTCATACGGCGCGCACCGTGACCATCGGCAACGTCTATGCGATCCCCGGCCACAGGCCCTACCGCTTCAACCCGGCGCACGAGCATAAAAGCTACCGCACCCGCTCCATGCTCTGTTTCCCGCTAAGGAATCTGCGGGGCGACGTCATCGGCGTCGTCCAGTTGATCAACGCCCGCGCCAGGGGGCAGCAGCGGCCTGTCCCCTTTGACCGGGACGCCAGGAATTTGATGGTTAACGTATCCGCGATCATCGGCCACTTCGTCGAACGCGCCAACATGCTGGAACAGATCCGCAAAAAGAACCGGAGATTGCGCGCGCGCAACATCGAAATCGCGGAACACCGGGACCGCATCTCCTCGTTGCAGGAGGAGACCGAAGAGGCGTTCCAGCTCTCCATCCGGCTGCTCTCCAAGGCCTCCGAGATTCACGACGAAGACACCGGCAACCACATCTTCCGGGTCAACGAGTACAGCGCCCAGTTTGCCCGGCTGGTGGGTCTGCCGGAGGATCAATGCCGGCAAATCGGCTATAGCGCGCAGCTGCACGATGTAGGCAAGATGAGCGTGGACGCCTCGGTGCTCAAGAAAAAGGGCTTGCTTACCCCGGAAGAGCGCGAGGAGATCAACCGCCACACCGTATATGGCCACCAGATCCTCTCCGGCGTGCCGCGCCTGGAGATGGCGGCGCAAATCGCCCTCAATCACCACGAGAGATGGGACGGCAGCGGCTATCCGCGCGGCATCAAGGGCGAGGAGATACCCTTGGTGGCCCGGATCGTCCAGATTGCGGATATTTACGACGCGCTGCGCTCGCCGCGCTCGTACAAACCGGCCCTGAGCCATGCCGTGGCATTGCGGATCCTGAGCAAGGGAGACGACCGCATAGACGCGCGGAATCACTTCGACCCGAACCTGCTCGCTTTGTTCAGGAAGCACAATAAGGAATTCCAATCGATCTGGGCGCGCCTGCAGGACTGAGGTCCCGGCGCGGCGAGGGGTATGGCAGGGGCGGGAGACTGCCGGCCGTTCCGGCCAATGGCGGCTATGGTGGCTATGGGTGGACTCGAACCACCGACCCCGGCATTATGAGTGCCGTGCTCTAACCGGCTGAGCTACATAGCCTGGCGCGCGGGCATGGCGCGCGGGCGTAGGATTGTCGGTACCGCCCCCCCGTTGTGTCAAGTTGCCGCGGCGGTCCGGCGCATATGGCGGCCCCCTTTCCCGTCATTCCCGCGCATCGCTCCCCCTGGAGGGGGAGAAGCGGCGGTTGCGATTTCCGTGTCCGCTGGGGGGAAGGAGGCGCCGCTATGCCCCCCACCGGCGCGACTTCGGGCTCCGCCCTCGTCTTGCCGACTCCCCCTCCAGGGGGGAGTGATGGGAAAAATGAGGGGAAAGCGGAATATATATAGAGAGCCGCTTTTCTTGCCTGCGATTGCGTAACGGCTGGGCTCGGCAACCGCCTATTTGAGTTTAACGTCGTTATCTGTAATAATTGGAAGGTTTATGCAGGCCTTTTTGCCAGGCGGCCCCGCCT
This sequence comes from Gammaproteobacteria bacterium, assembly GCA_028817255.1. Taxonomy (NCBI): domain Bacteria; kingdom Pseudomonadati; phylum Pseudomonadota; class Gammaproteobacteria; order Candidatus Porifericomitales; family Candidatus Porifericomitaceae; genus Candidatus Porifericomes; species Candidatus Porifericomes azotivorans. The sequence continues at coordinate 3,696 of JAPPQA010000101.1, forward strand.
GCTGGAAGAGGCGCTGCCTCGTTTATCAGGAGGTTTCTTTAGCCAATGCAACAAGATCAGTTCGAGAGTGTCGGCAACGCCGAAGAGCAGTCCCAACTCAAGCTTTTAATCGCCAAGGGCAAAGAACAAGGATTTCTGACCTATCACGAGGTCAACGACTACCTGTCGGAGGATATCGTCGAGCCCGAGCAGATCGAAGACATCATTAACACCATTATCGAGATAGGTATTGTCGTGTACGAGGCGCCGCCCGATTTGGGGGCGTTGCTGGAAGAAGGCCCCCGGGCCGGGGATGTGGCGGATACGCCCCCGGCGAGCACCCCGCTGGCGACCGCGGATAACGACTTGGCCCGCACTACCGACCCCATGCGCATGTACATGCGCGAGATGGGCGTCATCAATCTGCTGACCCGCCAGGGGGAGATCGAGTTGGCCAAGCGGATCGAGAGCGGGATCAACAAGATGTTGTCCGCCCTGTGCGATTATCCCCCGACCGTAGATACCCTGTTGCGGGAGTATGCCGCCGTGGAATCCGGGCAGAGCAAGCTCAGCGAGATCATCGTCAACCTGCTCGTGGACGGGAAGCCGACCAGCGCCATGGTGATAGAGGTCAGCAATGGCAATCCGAGCTGTGTTCCTACCAAGGAGCTGCAATCCCAGATCAAGGAGATCGCCTCCTTGCACAAGCGGATCGTCAACTCGATCAAGCGCAACGGTTGGACCAAGCCGCGGACCGTCGCCTTGCGCAAGGCGCTGGAAGAGCGCTTCCTGTCCCTGCGGCTGGCCCCCAAGTTCGTGAATCGGCTGGTGAAAGATGCAGGCGCCACGGTGGACAAGATACGCCGGTGGGAACGCGCCATCATGCAGCTCTGCGTCAAGCGGGCGCGGATGCCGCGCGGGGAATTTATCGCTGCATTCGAGGGTCATGAGACCGATCTGGGCTGGTGCCGCCGCATCGGCAACTCCGGCAAGCCCTACGCGGCCGCGCTGGCGGAGTTGCGCCCGGAGATCGAGCGCGCCCAGAAGAAGATTGCCCTGCAATTGGAGGGCAAGTGCCTTTCGATCGCCGAGATCAAGGAGGTCAACAAGAGGCTGGCCATGGGCAGCGCGAAGACCAACCGCGCCAAGAAGGAGATGGTGGAGGCGAATCTTCGGCTGGTGATCTCCATCGCCAAGAAATACACCAAGCGCGGGCTGCTCTTCCTGGATTTGATCCAGGAGGGCAACATCGGCCTCATGAAGGCGGTGGACAAGTTCGAGTACCGCCGGGGATACAAGTTTTCCACCTACGCCACCTGGTGGATTCGGCAGGCGATTACCCGCTCCATTGCCGACCAGGCGCGCACGATTCGCATCCCGGTGCACATGATCGAGACGATCAACAAGCTCAATCGTTATTCCCGGCAGATCCTGCAGGAGAAGGGGCGCGAGCCGGTGCCGAGCGAACTCGCCGAGCGCATGGATATGCCCGAGGAGAAGATCCGAAAGGTGCTGAATATCTCCAAGGAGCCGATCTCCACCGAAACCCCGGTCGGCGACGAGGAAGACTCGCGGCTGGGGGATTTCATAGAAGACCGCAGCGTCGAATCCCCGGACGAGTCAACGATCAAGTCCAGCCTGTACGATGTGATCCGGGAGACTCTTGCCAACCTGGCGCCCCGCGAGGCAAAGGTGTTGCGGATGCGTTTCGGTCTGGACATGGGCACCGATCACACCCTGGAAGAAGTGGGGAAGCAATTCAACGTCACGCGCGAGCGGATTCGCCAGATCGAGGCCAAGGCCCTGCGCAAGCTGGAGAAAACCCCCGAATATTCCGAGCGGCTGCGGTCCTTTTTCAACGATTCTTCGGCGGGTTCGGACAAGCGCTCGGGCCGGACTCGCGGCACTGGGCGGGGGGTCCGTAGCTCAGTTGGTTAGAGCCACCGACTCATAATCGGTTGGTCCCAGGTTCGAGTCCTGGCGGACCCACTATTCTTGCCGACACGCATTCCGGCATGAGCCCCGCCGGGACCGGGGGACGGGCGGCGCCCGGGGCGCCCGGCAAACCGCCGTTGTTGCTGGTGGACGACGACCCCCTGATCCTGGATTCCTTCTCCCTGGCGTTGCGGGAGGAATACCAGCTGCTGACGGCCCGGGACCGCAAGCAAACCCTGGCGTTGCTGGGTCGAGGCTCGCGGCCTCCCATGCTGGTCCTGCTGGATCTGGGTTTGCCGCCGGCGCCGCATATTCCTGACGAGGGCTTTCGGTTGATCCGCGAGTTGCTGGCCTTCGACCGCGACATGAAGATTCTGATCCTGTCCGGGCAGGGGGATCGCTCCCATATCCGCCGGGCGCTGACGCTCGGGGCGGTGGACTTCATTCCCAAGCCCTGCGATCTGCGGTTGTTGCGCACCCGCCTGCAACACCAATGCATGATCCTCGAGGCCGAGCGCGGGCGCCGGGAACGCGCCGGTACGGAAGAAGAGTTGCTGGGCGACAGTCCGGCGCTCTCCGCCTTGCGCGATCGGATTCGGCAATTCTCCGACACCCCGCACCCCGTCTTGATCGAAGGCGAGTCGGGGACGGGCAAGGAACTTGTGGCGCGCTGCCTGCACCGGTGGAGCGGGCGCGCGCGGCAACAGTATCTCAAACTGAACTGTGCCGCCCTGCCGGGAGAGTTGCTGGAGTCGCAGTTGTTCGGCCATGCCCGCGGCGCGTTCACCGGGGCGAGCGAGGCCCGCGAGGGCTTCCTGGGCGCCGCTGCCGGCAGCCTGCTGTTCGACGAAATCGGCGAACTCCCCCTGGCATTGCAGGCAAAGCTCCTGCGGGTGCTCGACGACGGCGAATATTACCGTCTTGGGGAGACCGTGCCCCGCCGCTTGCAGGCCCGCATCCTTGCCTCCACCAACCGCGACTTGCGCGAAGAAGTGAAGATGGGACGTTTCCGGCTGGACCTCTACCACCGGCTGAGCGTTCTGAAGCTGGGCGTCCCGCCCCTGCGCGAGCGTCAGGAGGATGCGCTGTTGCTGTTCGAACGTTTCCGCGGCATCTACGCGCCGGGCGTCACGTTGAGCGGGGAGGCGCGCCGGATGCTGGGAGGGTACGCCTTCCCCGGCAACGTCCGGGAACTGCGGAATATCGTCATTCGCCTCAGCGCCAAGTATCCCGGCGCCGAGGTGGACGCCGGGAAGTTGCGGGCGGAACTGGAGCCGCCGCAAGAGCGGGGCATACCTGCCCCGGCCGGCCCCCCCCCCGGCGTCCCGGACGAGACGGAACTCCGGGCGCGTCTGTTGCGGGGAGATTTCCGTCTGGAGGATTTCCTGGGAGATCTGGAGCGCCGCTGCATTCTGATGGCTCTGGACATCGCGGCGGGCAATCTCAGCCGCGCCGCCCGTATTTTGGGCATCAACCGCACCACTTTGTACGGCCGGATGCAGCGGCTCTCGATCCGCCAATAATTGCAAGCCGTTACGCAATCTCGAGCCGCCATTCCCGCCCTTTACCCCGTCATTTATACGTTGTTTTCCGTCATTCCGGCCTCCTCCATGTCATTCCGGCGAAACAGTCCGTGTAAAAACCCTGCGGGCATCCAGCGAATAAAGCCTACTCCGCCATTCCTGCCCTTTACCTCGTCATTCCGGCGAAAGCCGGAATCCCGCATAGAAAGCGCGC
>JAPPQA010000102.1 GCA_028817255.1 Gammaproteobacteria bacterium
GGCGGCGGCAACACGCTGTCCCTGTGGGGCCGCGGCAACTACAGCTCGCTGGAGGGCGAACCGCTGGAGGGCGGCACCCGCTACGACTATGACGGCGACAGCTACGGCTTTTACCTGGGCCTGGACAGTCGCTACGACGATTACCTGGCGGGGGTGGCCGTGGGCTACACGGCGGGCGATGTGAGCTTACGCGCGGCGAGCGGCCCGGCAGCGGGAGCGGTGGAGCGCAGCGATTTCGAGAGCGAGCTGGTGGCGGTGTATCCGTATGCGGCCTGGCAGCCCTCGGAGCGTCTGAGCGTGTGGCTCATGGCGGGCTACGGCCAGGGCGAGCTGGAGATCGAGGAACGGGCAGGCGCGACCAGGCGCAAGGCCACCAGCGACACGGATCTGCTGCTGGGCGCGGCGGGACTGAGCTGGCGCCGCCCGACAGGCAATGCGGAGATTTTGTTGCGCCTGTCGGGGACGGTGTTGCATGGCGAGACGGACGGCGGGAGCTTCGACGACGACACGCCCTACGCGAAGACGGAGACGGACGCGCAGCAGCTGCGAGGCGAGGGAGAGTTGGGCCAAGTCTTTGCTTTCGGCGACGACGGGCGTCTGCGCCCCTACCTGCGGGCGGGGATGTCTTACGACTTCGGCGACGGCGCGCGCGACGCGGCGACGGGCGAGTTCGGGGCGGGCATTCAGCTGCACTGGCCGCGGCTGGGCCTGGAGATGGAGTGGGAGGGCGAGGCGCGACTGGCCAGCAAAGACGGCCGCGACTACCGAGAATATGGAAGCACGGGCACGTTGCGCTACGACCTGGGCGGCGACCGCCGCGGCCTGTCTGTGGCGTTGCGTCCGGAATTCGGCTGGGCGCAGGGTGCGGCGGACGGAGCCGCGGGCGTGGCGCCGCTGGACGGAGGGGCTTTTGGCGGCGTTTCCTCTCCGGGTGCCGGGGGGCGCGGCAACGGCCAGGGAAGCGGCCTGGGTCTGCGCAGCGAGTTGTCGTATGGCATCGGCGGCGTGCGGCTGGCGCGGGCTCTGCCGGGACTGTTGATGCTGTACGGCGAGAGCGGTTTGGCCTCAGGCGCGAGCAGCTACGGCGGCGGGCTGCGCTTCGAGGCGGAGCGTTTCTCGCTGGATGCGGGGTTGCGGCGCGAGGGCGGCGCCGACTCCGACAGCGAGTTTTTGCTGGACGCCACCCTGCGCTTCTAAGGACGATACGGGAGAGGCGGCAAGGCCGCGCTTATGGATTGCGGGCGGTTTTCTTCTGTAGTTTGTCGCGCATACGCATCCCGCTGCCCCGGCGGCGAACCAGGACAATTTCGCTGATGACGCATAACGCGATCTCCTCAGGCGTGCGCGCGCCGAGGTCCAGGCCGGAAGGCGCCATGACACGCTTGCGCTGCTCGTCGTCGTAGCCTTCCTCGCGCAGGTATTCCAATACCAGGGCGGAACGTTTGCGGCTGGCAATTAAGGCGATATAACCCGCTTGCGAACGCAAGGCCCGGGTCATGGACTCATGATCGCCTTTATGCTGGGTGGCGATGACAACGAAATCGTCTGCCGTCGGGAGCAATTGTTCGTAGCGAATGTCGTCGCCGATCAGGCGCGACGCATTCGGGAAGCGCTCCCGATCCACGAGGGGATCGTTCACCACGACCTGCAATCCAACCAGGTCTCCCAACAGGCACAAACACTCGGCAATGCGCCCGTGCCCCATGATCCAGAGCGTGGGATTCGGCAGTACGGGTTCGATATAAACCCGCATATGGCCTCCACAAGGCATTCCAGCGCCCAGCACCTCGTCATCCAGGTCAATATCAACGACCGTTGTCCGGGCGGCTTTGATGCATTTCAGCGCCGCATCGCAGGCCGTAGATTCCGCACATCCGCCGCCGACCCATCCGGCGACCACTTTCCCATCATGGGCGATAACGGCCTTGGCGCCGGTTTTTGCCGATACCGACCCCACGGTTTCGACTACCGTGGCAACCGCATAGGGCTGCCCCCGGGTCCGCATCTTTGTCAAAACGTCGAGTATGTCTTCTGCCATGGCGCCAAGTTTTTCACATTGCCCGTTCGTTGCCTTGCATCCCCTGAAAGGCAAGGTAGTCCTGACGGGTATCCAGGTCAACCACGACGTGGTCGGTATCCATCGCAACGGTGGTCACCAGGTCCGGGTTCTCCTGGAGGAAGCGCTTGCAGCCGAGGTTGCGATTGCCATTCAGGATCTTCTCCCTGTGCCGGTATGCGAGGATGATCGGATTGCCGCGCCTGCCCCGGTAGGTCGGCACCAGTACGCAACCCTGGCGACGCCTGGCAAAGGAATCAATGAGTCGGTCTATGTCCGCGGGCTCCAGCAACGGCTGATCCGATAAACAGATCATGATCCCGTCGCACGGCCCGGACAGGGATTCCAGCCCTTTATATACGGAAGTCATTTGTCCTTCCCGGTATGCTTCGTTGACTACCACCTCCAGGGGCAGGTCCTCCAATAAGGGCCGGCTTTGCTCGGCGGCGTGTCCAAGCACGGCGATTACATGTTGCAGCCGGGATGCCAGCAGCGTTTGCGCCGTGTGGCGCAGCAACGGCACGCCATGGATGTCCAGCTCCAGCTTGTTTATCCCGCCCATGCGCCGGGATTCGCCGGCGGCGAGCAGAATGGCGGCAACACGGCTCATGCCGGCGCTTCCGCAGCCGGCGCGCCGCCGGCCCGCTGGCGGCGCGTCTTTACCAACCCGGCCAATACCGACAAAGCAATTTCCTCAGGAGTGACCGCGCCGATCTCTATGCCGGCCGGGGCGAGAATTGCATCCACCTTGCCTTGCTCGTGTCCGCGTTGCCGCAGACGCCGCTTGATTTTTTCGCCCTTGCGCCCGCTGGCAATGAACGCGATGTAGTCGGCGCCGGACGATAGCGCGGCCTCCAGGGCCAGTTCGTCGCTCTTGCCCTGGGTGGCAACCACGGCGAAAGCCGGGACGCCGCAACGCAGTGCCGACGCATCCAGGGAGGCAACGATTTCCACGGCATCGGGATACATGTTCGCGTCGGCGCCGGGGAACATCGCGGTCACGGCAAAGCCGGTGCGGTGCGCGAGCGCCGACAATGCCTGCGCGCTTGGCGCCGCGCCGATAATAAGCAAAGCGGGCCTTGGAACGACCGGGTCAATAAAGATATCCATGGTGCCCCCACTGTGACATGTCATGCCGAAACCGATGACGCCTTTTTCCGGGGATGCATTCTTATCCGGGCTTACGCGAATCAGCCGCGCCTGGCCGTCTTGCAAGGCTTTTTTGACGGTGGCGATCACGGCCGGTTGGGCGCATCCGCCGCCGATCCAGCCTTGAATCGCTCCCTGTTCGTCCACGATTGCCTTGGCGCCCGGTTTTGCGGAAGCCGGCGACTCGCAACGCACCACGGTGACCAGGGCAAAGGGCCGCCGCCGCGCCTTCCATTCGCCGGCTTGCGTCAGTATGGCGTCGGTTTCCAGCATGATCCGCCCCTATTACCCATTACCCATTACACCCCGGCCAGTTCCGCCTCCAATGCGCGAAGGCTCGCCAGATTGTGCACCGATGCAAACAGGTCGAGGTAAGGCAGTGCCGCCGACATGCCGCCGCTCCTGGGTTCGTAGCCCGGCCGCCCCAGCAGGGGGTTCAACCATATCAGTTTTCGGCAGCGGTTTTTAACCGTTGCCAGATGTTGCCCAAGCAGTTCCGGGTCTCCCGTTTCCAGACCGTCGCTGACGATCAGTACCAGCGAACGGGAATTCAGGCGATGCCCGTATTGGGCAAGAAAGCTCCCGACGCATTCGCCAATCCGTGTGCCTCCCGACCAGCCCGCGGAGATCAATGCCAGCCGCTGGCCGGTCTTTGCCAGATTCGGCTGCTCCAGGGCGTCGGTGATGCGCACCAGGCGGGTGTGAAACGCAAAGACGGCGGCGTCGCGGAACGCAGCGACAATACCGCGCGCGAAGCGTAGAAAAAGGTAGCTGTACAGCGACATCGAACGGCTGACATCAACCAACAGGAACAGGCGCGGTTGCCGCTCGCCGGGGCGTCGCAATGCCAATTCCAGCGGCACGCCGCCGTATTGCAGGCTGTTGCGAACGGTGCGGCGCAAATGCACCTGTCTTCCCCGGCGATGGATTTTCTGTCTTCTCACCATAAGCCGCCGCATTCTTTTGGCCAGGCGCCCCACCAGTTGCTCCATCTTGTGCATCTCATCGGCATCCGTAATGAAGCGAAAATCGGTTCGCGCCAGAAGCTCGCGCTTGCTTGCCCCGCCACGCGCGCTGCCGCCGCTGTCGGCGTCTTCGCCTGCCTCTTGTCCGGCCCGGTCCACGTCGCAGGCGCTTCCCTGCCAGGCGCCGGCGCCCGGCGCCAGCGACGGGCGCCGGCCGACGGGCGCCGCGGCGTCCGATTGCGTCCAGATTCGCTGGACACTCTCCGGTTGCCAATAGGCATCGAAGAGTTGGTCGAAGCGCCGCCAGTTATTGTGGTCGCCGCAAAGCAGGCTGCGCAATCCCCAGTGCAAACGCTGCATATGGGTCAGGCCGCAGACACGGGCGACCCGTAGTGCATCGAGCGTCTCGGCAATACCGGCCTGAAACCCGTTATCGCGCGCCAGCCGCACGAATTCTACCAGTCTTCCTGGCAGCGTTTCCGCCAGCGGCGGGGGCAGCGTTGCGTCTGCCGCGGCGGGTTTCATACCACTTTCGCCGCCAGTCGTTCGATTTCCGCGATGCCCAGCGTCTCGTTGTCCTCGCGGGTCTTCAACAGGCAGGCCAGGGAATCTTTGATGGTTTGCGGGTCTTCGTCCAGCGAAGCGATGTTCAGTTGCGTCAATGCCGCAAGCCAATCCAGAGTTTCCGCTATGCCCGGATTTTTGCGCAGGCCGGTGCGGCGCAGATTTTGCACGAAGGCGACCACCTGGTGCGACAGTCGTTGGCCGGCGCCTGGCAGGCGCGCATTGACGATGCGCATTTCCCTGGCAAAATCGGGATAGTCCACATAGTGATAGACGCAGCGCCGCCGCAGCGCATCGCTCAGTTCGCGGGTGCCGTTTGAGGTAAGAACGACGTATGGCGTACTGGTGGCCTTCAGGGTGCCAAGCTCCGGCACGGTGATTTGGAAATCCGACAACACTTCCAACAGGTAGGATTCGAATTCGTCGTCGGCGCGGTCAATTTCGTCAATTAAAAGTACCGGCGCTCGCGGTTGGCTGATGGCCTGCAACAGAGGCCGTTTTAACAAGTACTTGTCGCTGAAGATATGCTGGTCGGCGCTTTCCGGGTTGAACTCGCCCTGCTCCAATGACTTGATTGCCAGGAGTTGATGCTGATAATTCCACTCGTAAACCGCGGTATTGACATCCAGTCCCTCGTAACATTGCAGGCGAATCAACGGGCAATCGAAGATGCTGGCCAGCGTGCGGCCGATTTCCGTCTTGCCGACGCCGGCCTCGCCTTCCAGCAGCAGCGGACGTTGCAGTTCCTTGACCAGCACCAGGGTGGCAGCCAGGCTGCGTTCCGCGATATAGCCCGTCTCCGCCAGGCGCCGCTGAAATTCGTCAATTTGATTTGTCTGGCCGTCGCGTTTCCGTCCCCTGTCTTCGTTACCCGCCATTGCAGAATCGGGGAGTCACTGGGAACGTGGTGTTTTTTTGCCGAACAAAGATTTGCAATAGCCGACAATTACGGACCATAAAAACGCCAGTCCATTTAATTCTTTCGGTTGCTCGCTGACCTTTGCGGCGGCTTCCTCGGCGGCCACGCCCTCGCCCATGGCGATGACGTTGTTGATAAAGTTTTTCCCGAACTGATCGAGGATTCGATCCGCCACCTGGACCATCATGCGGCCGCCGAAGTTGGCCGCCTTGCCGGTGACCGTAACCGTTGAGGTGCCCACCAGCTCGGTCGCGCCGCCTTCCCCGGTACGCACCGAGGCCGTCAAATCCATTTCCGCGGCCGATGTCCCCTTGTTGTCCTGCCCCTTGCCCAGCATGCGCAGCGTCCGGTTTTCCGGATCGGTCTCCAGGATTTCGATGTTGCCGTCAAAGGCCAGGGTGGCCGGCCCTATTTTTGCCTTTACCTTGCCCTGGTAATGGGTTGCGTCCACTTGTGCGGTGATTTCCGCGCCGGGCATGCAACCGGCTACGCCCTTGATGTCTTGCAGAAAGGCCCAGGCATTTTCAGCCGGGGCGTTCATTGCGAATACTTTGCTTAGATTGACTTTCATGTCTGCTGCTCCAACCGACGCCTTGGCGAAGGCTTCCTAACCCCGCCATTCCGGCGCAGGAGTCTGTGTAAAAACCCCGAAAATCCAGAATCGCCCGAAAAACTACCCACTGGCATGGCAAATATCCGCCATTCCCGCGCAGAGCTTGCCCCTGGCTTGAACAGGGGCGGGAATCCAGCATAGAAAGCGCGCGCTTCGCGCTCCTTCAGGGCGGAGCGAGGGCGCGGCAGACAGCCATAAACTCGCGCCGCCGCCTGCCGCCGCCATCGCGCGTATGTGCGCGT
>JAPPQA010000103.1 GCA_028817255.1 Gammaproteobacteria bacterium
GCATCCGCTCGCCGCGCCCCGCCGCCAGGATTACGACGCTAGGCGTCACGGCAATCTGTCCCTCGGTTCTGGGTCCCCCGCTTCTGGCATCGCGGCACAGTCATGATGGGGGGCATCATACTCCACCGCAAAGCCCGCATCCGTTCGAGTCAGGGCAAGCCTTATCCTTCGTCTTATATGTTGCTCTGTCTGTCATTCCGGTTTTTTTTCTGTCATTCCGGCCTCCTCCATGTCATTCCGGCCCCTCTTGTCATTCCGGCCTCCTCCATGTCATTCCGGCGAAAGCCGGAATCCCGCGCAAATACAGCGCGGAACGCGCACATTGCAGCGCCGGACGGCCCGCCCCTGCCTTCATCGGATATTCCTGCAAAGGAGCGCGAGGCGCGCGCTTTCTATGCTGGATTCCTGCTTTCGCAGGAATGGCGGGAATAGCAGGGATTCCTGCTTTCCAGTTCGTACAAAAACCGTCTCCGCCTCTTTTTTCTGTCATTCTGGCGCAAGCCGGAATCTCATAGGGGATGCCGAGTTCGCAAGAGGGATTCCGGCTTTCGCCGGAATGACAAGGAGGGAGGCCGGAATGACACGGGGGGAGGCGGAACGACACGGGGGGAGGCCGGAACGACAGAGCGCTGTTTCCCTACTTCCAAAGCGACATATGAATGGCAGCTTATTCCCGAACGCATCTCGGTTCCAGGCGCGCCGGGCGCCCGGCGCGCGGCGGGGGAGTTCAGGAGCGGCCGGCGCGGCGGCGAAGGCGCTGGATGGTCTGCCATTGGGCGACGGCCTCGGCAAGCTGCGCCTGGGCCAGCGCATAGTCCACTTTGGCCTCGCGGTCGTGGAAGGCGCGCTCGGCCATTTGCCGCGCCTCTTCGATGTCGGCTTCGTCCAGGTCTTCCGCCCGCACCGCCGTGTCGGAGAGCACGGTCACGATGCTGGGCTGCACCTCGATGATGCCGCCGGAGACGTAGAAGGCCTGCTCTCGTTCGCCCTCGGCGCTGCCCTCGGGCAGCTGCACCCGCACTTCTCCCGGCGCCAGCAGGCTGAGGAAGGCGGCATGACCGGGGGCGATGCCGACCTCGCCCAGCTGGGCGGGGGCGAAGACCATCGCCGCCTCGCCGGAGAAGATCTCCCGCTCGGCGCTGACGATGTCCACGCGGATGCTCTTGGCCAACGGCTGCCTCCCGCTTACAGCGTCTTCGCCTTCTCCACGGCGTCCTCGATGGTGCCGACCATGTAAAAGGCCTGTTCGGGCAGGGCGTCGTGTTTGCCCTCGGCGATCTCCTTGAAGCCGCGGATATTCTCCTTGAGCGGCACATAGACGCCGCTTTGCCCGGTGAACACCTCGGCGACGAAGTACGGCTGCGACAGAAAGCGCTGGATCTTGCGGGCGCGGGTCACCAGCCGCTTGTCTTCCTCGGACAACTCGTCCATGCCCAGGATGGCGATGATGTCGCGCAGCTCCTTGTAGCGCTGCAGGATGTTCTGCACGGCGCGGGCGGTGTCGTAATGCTCCTGGCCGACGACCAGGGGATCCAGCTGCCGGCTGGTCGAGTCCAGGGGGTCCACCGCGGGGTATATGCCCAACTCGGCGATCTGGCGCGACAACACCACCGTCGCGTCCAGGTGGGCGAAGGTGGTCGCGGGCGAGGGGTCGGTGAGGTCGTCCGCCGGCACATAGACCGCCTGGATGGAGGTGATGGAGCCGGTGCGGGTGGAGGTGATCCGTTCCTGCAGTTTGCCCATCTCCTCGGCGAGGGTGGGCTGGTAGCCGACGGCGGACGGCATCCGCCCCAACAGCGCGGAGCATTCCACGCCGGCCAGCGTGAAGCGGTAGATGTTGTCTATGAACAACAGCACGTCGCGGCCTTCGTCGCGGAATTTCTCCGCCAGGGTCAGCCCGGTCAGGCCGACGCGCAGGCGGTTGCCCGGCGGCTCGTTCATCTGCCCATAGACCAGCGAGACCTTGTCCAGCACGTTGGAGTCTTTCATCTCGTGGTAGAAATCGTTGCCCTCGCGGGTGCGCTCGCCCACGCCGGCGAACACGGAGTAGCCGCTGTGCTCGATGGCGATGTTGCGGATCAGCTCCATCATGTTGACCGTCTTGCCGACGCCGGCGCCGCCGAACAGGCCAACCTTGCCGCCCTTGGCGAAGGGGCAGATGAGGTCAATCACCTTGATCCCCGTCTCCAGCAGTTCCGTGGCCGAGGTCAGTTCGGTGAATGCGGGGGCGTTGCGGTGGATCGGCAGCCGCTCTTCCGACTCGATGGGTCCGCGCTCGTCAATCGGGTCGCCCAGCACGTTCATGATCCGGCCCAGGGTTTTTTCGCCCACGGGGACCTGGATCGCGGCCTGGGTGTTCTCCACGCCGGCGCCGCGGCACAGGCCGTCGGTGGAGCCGAGGGCGATGGTGCGCACTACGCCGTCGCCCAGCTGCTGTTGCACTTCCAGCGTGGTGGAGGCGCCGTTCGAGCCGCTCTCCACCTGCAGGGCCTGGTAGATCCTGGGGATGGCCTGCGGCGGAAATTCCACATCCACTACGGCGCCGATGATTTGGACGACTTCTCCCCGGTCCTTTGCCGCCGCTTTCTTTTTCCCTTTCTGCTTGCTGCTCATATGGTCACCTCGGTTCAGGCAACGGCGGCTGCGCCGCCCACGATCTCGGATAGCTCCTGGGTAATGGCGGCCTGCCGCGCCTTGTTGTAGATGAGTTGAAGTTCGTCTATCAGCTTGCCGGCATTGTCGGCCGCGCTCTTCATCGCCACCATGCGGGCGGCCTGTTCGCAGGCGATGTTCTCCACCACGCATTGATAGATCAGCGATTCCAGATAGCGCCGGATCAGGTGGTCCAGGACCTCCCGGGCGTCGGGTTCGTATATGTAGTCCCAGTGAAACTTCATTTCCTCGGCCTCGCTGGGGGGCAGCGGCAGCAGCTGCTCTACTTCCGGCGACTGCGTCATCGAGTTGACGAAGCGGTTATAGACGATGTACAGCCGGTCAATCTTCGCCTGTTCGTAGGCGTCGAGCATGATCTTGATCGTGCCGATCAGCTGCTCCATGGAGGGCTCGTCTCCCAGGCGCACGGCGCGGCTGAGAATGGGGGCGCCGATCAGGGAAAAAAAGCCCACGCCCTTGGAGCCGATCGCGCACAGATCCGCGACGATTCCCCGTTCGTCCCATGCTTGCATCCGGCGCACCACTTTGCGAAACAGGTTGGCGTTCAGCCCCCCGCACAAGCCCCGGTCCGTGGACACGACGATCAGGCCGACGTGGCGGTTGTGTTCCCGTCTCTCCAGAAAGGGGCTGCGGTACTCGCTCTTGGCGTGTTCCAGGTGCGCGATCACGTTGCGAATCTTTTCCGCGTAGGGGCGGGCGGCCCGCATGCGCTCCTGGGTCTTGCGCATTTTGCTGGCCGCGACCATCTCCATCGCCTTGGTGATCTTCTGCGTGTTCCGGATGCTGCCGATCTTGACCCGGATTTCCTTTGCCGCCGCCATGGCAGTCCTCCCCGCGCCCCCCTACCAGGTGCTGCTCTCTTTGAAGGCTTTGAGGCCGTCCGCCAGGGAGGCTTCGGTTTCTTCGTTGTACTCGCCGCTGCGGTTCATCTTCTCCATTAGCTCCTTGCGCTCCCGGTTGAAGAAATCGTGCAAGGCCGTCTCGAAGGAGTTCACTTTCTCCAGGGGGACGTCGTCCAGGTGGCCGCGGTCCGCGGCGTACAGGCTGACCGCCATCTCGGCCACGCTCAGGGGCGAGTACTGCTTTTGTTTCATCAACTCCATCACGCGCTGGCCGCGTTCCAACTGTTTGCGCGTGGTTTCGTCCAGGTCGGAGGCGAACTGCGCGAAGGCGGCCAGCTCCCGGTACTGCGCCAGGGCCAGACGCACCCCGCCGCCGAGTTTCTTGACGATGGGAGTCTGGGCGGCGCCGCCGACGCGGGACACCGACAGCCCGGCATTGATCGCGGGGCGGAACCCCGAGTTGAACAGGTCGGTCTCCAGGTAGATCTGGCCGTCCGTGATGGAGATCACGTTGGTGGGGACAAAGGCCGACACGTCGCCGGCCTGGGTCTCGATGATCGGCAGGGCGGTGAGCGAACCCGTCTTTTTCTTGACCTTGCCGTTCGTGGCCCGCTCCACGTACTCGGCGTTGACGCGCGCCGCGCGCTCCAGCAGGCGGGAGTGCAGGTAAAAGATGTCGCCCGGGTATGCCTCGCGCCCCGGCGGGCGGCGCAGCAGCAGGGAGACTTGGCGGTAGGCCCATGCCTGCTTGGTCAGGTCGTCGTAGATCACCAGGGCATCCTCGCCGCGGTCGCGGAAGTATTCGCCCATGGAGCAGCCCGCGTAGGGGGCGATGTACTGCATGGCGGCCGATTGCGAGGCGCTGGCGGCGACGATGATCGTGTGCTCCATCGCGCCGTGCTCCTCCAGTTTGTGAATCACGGTGTTGATGGACGAGGCCTTCTGGCCGATCGCCACGTAGATGCATTTGATGCCCGTGCCCTTCTGGTTGATGATCGTGTCTATGGCCACCGCCGTCTTGCCGGTCTGGCGGTCGCCGATGATCAGCTCGCGCTGCCCGCGCCCGATGGGCACCATGGAGTCCAGCGCCTTCAGGCCGGTCTGCACCGGCTGGCTGACGGATTGCCGGGTGATCACGCCCGGGGCGATCTTCTCCAGCGGCGCCGTCTCGCCGGCCCCGAGCTCGCCCTTGCCGTCAATCGGGGTGCCCAGGGCATCCACCACGCGGCCCAGCAGGGCCTCGCCGACCGGCACTTCGAGGATTCGCCGGGTGCAGCGCGCGGTGTCCCCCTGGGAGACCTTCTGGTAATCGCCCATGATGACCACGCCCACGGAGTCCCGTTCCAGATTCAGGGCCAGCCCGTATAACTTTCCCGGGAACTCGATCATCTCGCCCTGCATGACGTCGCTCAGTCCGTGGATGCGGGCGATCCCGTCGGTCAGGCTGACCACCACGCCCTCCGTTCGGGCCTCCGTCTGCAAGTCCAGTTCCTGGATCTTTTTCCTGAGCAGTTCGCTGACTTCCGCTGCGCTTATTGCCATTCGTTCCTCCGCGTTCCGTTTTCCGTCTGCACGATGTCCTGTCTGTGCCTGCCCGCGCCGTCCGCCTACGCCAGGGCCTCGGCCAGGCCGTTCAGTTTGTTGCGCAGGGAGGTGTCAATGACCGTATCGCCGATCTCGATCCGCACCCCCCCGATCAGGGAAGCTTCGATCAGTACCTCGCTCTCCACCCGGGTGGCCAGGCGCTGCGCCAGCGATTCTTCGATCTGCCGCCGTTCGCCGTCCGTCAGAGGATAGGCGGAAAACAGGCGGACGCTGGTCCGTCCCTCGAGGCGGCGGCGGCGCTCCTCGAAGAACTGGTGTACCGCGTCGGCAAGCTCCAGGCGGCGCGCGCGCACCAGCAATTCGACGAACCTTTCCTGGGTCGCGCTGTGCAGGGCGGCGGCACAGACTTCCCGCGTCAATCGCAGCAAGCGCTCCGTCCCCACCCGCGGGTCCGACAGCAGGCGTCGCATCAGCGGCTCGCGCGCCACGATGGCCAGCGTCCGCAACAGCTCGGACCAGGAGGCCAGCGCTTCCTCCGCGCGCGCCTGCTCGAAGGCGGCGCGGGCATACGGCCTAGCGGCGCCGCGTTCCCGCATGGCGGCTTTCGTTCCTGACGCTCTTCGCGTATCTCGTCACTGTAGGAGGCGTCACTGTAGGCGTCACTGCGGGCCCAACTCGGCTTTCAGGCCCTGCAGCGTCTTTTGGTGATCCTTGGGCGACACCTCGCGCTGGAGGACCTGCTCGGCGCCGGCAATGACCAGCGCCGCCAGTTTGGCGCGCAGCTCTTCGCGCGCCTGCGCCTTTTCCTGCTCGACCTCGGCATGCGCCGCGGCCAGGATCCGCTGCCCTTCCGCTTCGGCGGCGCGTTTCGCCTGTTCCACCATTTCGTCGCCGCGCCGCTGGGCCTGGTCAATCAGCTCGGCCGCCTTTTTGCGGCCCTCCGCCTGCAGCTCGTTCGAGCGCTGCGTCGCCTGTTCCAGCTCGCGGCGCCCTTGCTCGGCCGCGGCCAGGCCGTCGGCGATCCGTTTCTCCCGCTCCGCCATCGCCTGCAACAGCACGGGCCAGATGAAGCGCATGGCGAACCAGATCAGAAGGGCAAACACGATCATCTGCCCGATCAGGGTCGCGTTGATGCTCAAGGCCGGCCTCCGTTCATCGTCCGCATCGTCAACCGCCCAGGCTTTGGCGCGCGGCTTCCAGCGCCCCCGCGAAGGGGTTGGCAAAAGTGAAGAACAAGGCGATGCCGACGCCGATCATGGTGACCGCATCCAACAGGCCGGCGACAATGAACATCTTGATTTGCAGCATGGGAACGATCTCCGGCTGGCGCGCCGCGCCCTCCAGAAACTTGCCTCCCAGAATGCCGAAACCGATGGCTGTCCCGGCGGCGCCCAGGCCGATCAACAGGGACACGGCAATGGCGGTCATTCCCTGTACTTGTGAGAGATAACCTAGAAATTCAGCTTGCATCATATCCTCCTTTGCGACTTCGACAAGAACCTTTGCCCGCGCTCAATGCGTCTCGTGAGCCAGGCTGAGATAGACGATGGTCAACATCATAAAGATGAACGCCTGCAGGGTGATGATCAGTATATGAAAAATAGCCCAGGCCAGCCCCAACAGCAGCTGCGACAGGAACAGGGCCCAGGTCCCCAGGTGGAGAAACTCTTCCAGCGTCCGCCCCAGGGAGAACAGAGCGATCAGAATAAAGATCAGTTCGCCCGCGTAGAGGTTGCCGAACAGGCGCAGCGCCAGCGAGATCGGCCGCGCCAATTCCTCTACGGTCTTGAGGATGAAGTTCACGGGCGCGAACGCCCAGTGGTCGAAGGGATGGAGCAGGAACTCCTTGGCGAACCCGCCGGCGCCCTTGGCCCGGACGCTGTAGATCATGATCAGCGCGAACACCGTCAGCGACATGGCGAAGGTGGCGTTCAGGTCGGTGCTGGGGACCACCTTGAGGTAGGGGATGCCCGCCAGCCCGGCGAGCCAGGGCAGCAGATCCACCGGCACCAGGTCCATGAAGTTCATCAAAAACACCCAGACGAAGATGGTCAGCGCCAGGGGGGCAATGAGCCGGCTCTGGCCGTGAAAGGTCTCCCGCACCTGCTTGTCCACGAACTCTACCAGGATCTCGACGAAGTTCTGCAGCCGCCCCGGCACCCCGGCGACGGCCCGCGCCGCCACCCGCTGAAAGAGCAGCAGGCACCCCAGCCCCAGAAAGACGGAAAAAAACAGGGTGTCGAGGTGCAGGGTCCAGAAGCCCTCCCCCACCTGCAGGTTGTGCAAGTGATGGAGGATGTACTCCGTTTGGCCGCCCCCCGTATCCGGCGCCGCTGCCTTCACGACCGGGCGCCCTTCCACTTGTTGCCGAGCGCCCCCGGCAGCATCCACTGGGCCGCCAGGGCGAGGATGAAAGCGAGCAGCAGTATGGGCTGCTGTATATCCGCATAAACCAGCGCCAGGAAAAACAACACGCCCGTCAGCGTCAGCTTGAGGGCCTCTCCTATGTAGAATCCTCTCAACATCGCCTGCGGCGTCGCATGATTTACGGTAAACATATATGTGCCCAGCGCCAAGTTTCCCACGGTGCCGATTCCTCCCCCGAGCAACGCGGACCATGCGCCTCGCTGGCCCATCGTCGCCAGCAACAGGCCGCACAGCGCAAGGGTCACTATGATCTGCCCCCCCGCGCTTGCCAAAGCCATGCGCCAGCCCTCGCGGTTCATCGCCGATTTTTCCCCGCTATTGCCCTGCCGGCTGCATCGGGACGTCGGCGGTACCGCCTTTGCTGCCCGAGCCGGCAACGAGGGCGCAGTATAAGCGATGCCGGTTGCGGCAATCAATCGGCTGGCGGCCCGTCCCCAGCCGTTACGCAATCGAAGGGAAGAAAAGCGGTTTTCTATATATATTCCGCTTTCCCCTCATTTTTCCCATCACTCCCCCCTGGAGGGGGAGTCGGCAAGACGAGGGCGGAGCCCGAAGTCGCGCCGGTGGGGGGCATAGCGGCGCCTCCTTCCCCCCAGCGGACACGGAAATCGCAACCGCCGCTTCCCCCCCCCCTCCAGGGGGGAGCGATGGGAAAAATGAGGCGCAGGCTTGCCCCTGGCTTGAACAGGGGCAGGAATAGCGGGGTAGGTTGGGCGGCGGGGATGGGAATCTTTCATCCCCGCCGCCGCGGACGGTTGCCGCTTGGTTCCCAAGCGCCGGCAGTGACCCGTAAAATTTGACATGGGGGCACTTACATGCTTTATTTTGGCAAATAATGTCATTATTTGGCAATAAAAGGAGTATAAGGATGTTAATTGAGTTTCGCGTCGCCAACTTCAAGTCTATCCAGGAACGGCAGGTCCTGAGTTTGAGGGCATCGAAGGGCAGGGAATTGACCGACTCTCACACCTTTGGCGTTCCGCCGGTTGCGGGCGGGCCCGATATCAATATGAAATTGCTGCGTTCGGCGGCCCTTTACGGCGCCAACGCGGCAGGGAAATCCAATTTCTTGCAGGCTATGAGGGCAATGCAGGCGATTGTGTCGGGTTCTGCCCTGGAGAAGCGCCGGGGGGACCCTCTTCCGGTAGCGCCGTTTCGGCTGGATCCCGGGGCGCGGGATGCGCCCAGCGAATTCGAGGCGGCGTTCTTCAGCGGCGGTGTGCGCTACCAATACGGCTTTGCCGCTACGACGGAGCGCATCGTGGAAGAATGGCTGTTCGCGTATCCCAGGAATCGCGCGCAACGCTGGTTCCGGCGCGCGTGGGCGCCGGCCCAGAGCGGATACGAATGGGAACTGGGGGCCTTTTTAAGCGGCGAGAAGGCCCTGTGGCAGAAGGCAACTCGCGACAATGCCTTGTTCCTCTCAACCGCGGTGCAATTGAACAGCCGGCAATTGCAGCCGGTATATGACTGGTTCGCGAAGACCCTGCACCTTGCTAACGTTTCCGGGTGGTCGCCGATCTTCAGTGCCGAACTTTGCGAGACGGATTGCAAAGAGCAGGTGCTGAATTTTCTGAAGGCTGCAGATCTGGATATTCATGATGTGCGGGTCAGGAAAGATCCTTTCGATCCAAAATTCCTGCCTGGCGATATGTCGGCTCCTGTCAAGCAGATGATTTCCGAGCAAATGGAGAATAAGGAAGTCTTGGAAATTCAAACGGTGCACCGGGACTCCGAGGGGAAAGAAGTTGCCTTCGGTTTCGACCAGGAATCGGATGGCACGCAAAAGGTGTTTTCTTTTGCCGGCCCTTGGATTGACAGCCTGCAAAATGGCCATGTGCTGTTCGTGGACGAATTGCACGATAACCTGCATCCGCAACTGGCAAAGTTCCTGGTGCGGCGGTTTCATGGAAGGGACACCAATCCCAGCAATGCGCAGCTGGTGTTCACCGCCCATGAAACTTCTATTCTGAGCCAGGATCTTATGCGCCGCGACCAGATTTGGTTTTGCGAAAAAGACCGGCGTCATGCGACGCGGCTTTACCCCTTGACGGATTTTCATCCCCGCAAGGGCAGGGAAAACCTGGAGTTGGCGTATCGGTCCGGCCGTTATGGCGCCCTGCCTTACATTCGGGAAGCGCAGGGATAGATGAAGGATGGGCACGGATGCCCTGTTCCACAAGCGCAAAGCGCGGCGCACCAAAGATTTGGCGCGCCGCAAGGCCAGCAGAGCCCCCTATGCCAAAGTGCTGATCGTTTGCGAGGGCAGGAAGACCGAACCCAACTATTTTACGGGGCTCAGAGATGATTACCGTTTAAACAGCGCCAACGTGGAGATTACGGGGGAGGGCGATTCCACTCCCGAGGGCGTCCTTGCACTTGCCCGGGCGCGTTATCAACAAGAGCAAACAGCGGGCGACCCTTTCGATACAGTCTTTTGCGTATTCGACAAGGACGACCACGCCGGCTATTCGCGGGCTTTGGCGCTACTAAGCAGCATTAGACCCAGGGGAGTTTTTCGCGCGATCGCTTCGGTACCCGCTTTCGAGTATTGGTTGCTGTTGCATTACGAATACAGTACCAGGCCATATCGGACGCGACCGGGCAGAACCGCGGCGGAACAGGTGTTGGCCGATCTGAAAAAGCACTTTCCTCAATACCGGAAAGGCGACAGGGACATATTCCGCGTCTTGCGGGAAAGGTTGGAGACAGCAAAACAACACGCAGCGAGATCGCTGAGGGCCGCCGAGAGGAGCAATACCGACAATCCCTCCACCAAGGTGCACCAACTGGTGTGCTACTTGCAGAAGATTAGGTGTTGAATCATGCCATACCGTTGAGAGGCAACCGGTGTCTAGCCCGGATATTGCACGAGCGCCGGTTTTCCGCCGGAAGTGTCGTTGTCTGGGACGG
>JAPPQA010000104.1 GCA_028817255.1 Gammaproteobacteria bacterium
TGGGCGTCACGCGCATGACCCTGCGCTACCGCATGCAGAAGCACGGCTTGGATTAGTGGCGCGCCCGGCCAGCATGCTCGTGCGAGCACGGCTGGTCTATAAGCACAAGAAAAGAATAATAAAATGAATCAAAAACGAATTCCTCAGATCATCAAGGAATTAAAAGAATCCTGTGAGCCAGCGATGAACTTCTACAAATCAATTTCGCTTTCAAAGAAGGTTACAGATCACGATATTAGAGAAATCGTTTTGGAGCGAGGCAGTGCCGATTTTGATAACCCTAAATCGAGTTGGGATAGTCGTGAGAAGAAAATGTTTAAGGTGGAAGCATATATTTTCTTATATTTGCGAATGCACTACGATCATAATTACGCAGTGTTTAGAAAATGCTGTTTTCTTGATGCGGAAAACATATGTTTATTCGACTTCGGTTGCGGTCCGATGACGGCAGGATTGGCTTTATTGTCGCGTCGTAGTAAAACGTATGCGGGGAGGGAAGTCTTGTATTACGGTGTAGATGCTTCTAGAAATATGCGTGAAAAATGCAGAATAATGAATGAAAAATACGGATTATTCGAAGAAAGCAATCTCTTTGCTACGTTCAAAGATGCGGTAAGACATCGTAGGGAGTATATCGAAAAAGATTCTGCCTGCGTTACGGTAGTTAATTTCAGTTTTGTATTGAGTCAAGAGACTCTTCAGGGAGGAGGGAAAACCGTTGATGATATTTACGAGCAAATTACCGAATTGCTCATACTCGATTCCAGCAATACCTGTCATTCCATCTACGTGATCTATCAAAATCCAGCAGAGGATAGATTCCATCGGAATTGGGAGATTCTGGAACAGAAATTAAGCCAATCATTTGGCTTCCGGGATCGAGAAGAAGAAGCAGTCTATTATGGGCGAGAAAATCCTGTACACTATGTTTCTGCTCGTTTGGTTAGTAAATGAGCGCAGAGGAGCATTGCAATGGTACATCCCGGTCAATCACTTCCACTCTTCTCTGAGGGCGAGATCCCTGAAGGGGTAGAACCTTACATTGCCAAGCAGAAGGAGAAACTGAGGAGTATAGGCGGGCGCTACATTTCCGGCTACATCTCGACCGAGGAGGAAAACGAATTTCTGGATAGAATTAAAGAGGCCGAAAGCCAGTGGCTTTCGGTTCTCAAGCGGCGGGTGCAACATTACGGTTATCGTTACGACTATAAGGCTCGGAAAATTTCCGAAGATATGCGTATCGGCAAGTTGCCGGAATGGGTTGTGCCGTTTGTAGAGCGTTTGGTCGAAGACTTCTTTCACGAGCGCCCGCCCGAACAGATGATCATCAACGAATATAAACCTGGCCAGGGCATCGCGCCGCACGTGGATTGCGAGCCTTGTTTTGGGCCGGTGGTGGTATCCATTTCTATAGGATCGACTTGCATGATGGGCCTGGAGAGGCGCGCAGTGTCTTCCGAAAAGGTACGCCAAGTACCGGCCTCTGACAGGGAAGGTATCGAACTGTTTCTTGAGCCCCGAAGTGCCGTAGTGCTTGCAGGCGATAGCCGATATCTTTGGACGCACGGCATTGCGCCCAGAAAGAACGACATCATAGGTCATCGTAAGTATCCGAGAGAGCGCCGCGTCTCTTTGACTTTTAGGAGCGTCGTACTGCAACAGGATGCATGAGCCTGCCTCAAGGTTTTGTTAGCGGGACGCCGGAGCGCGGGAATAATTGTCCCGCAGGATTTCTACGGCGCGCTGCCGGTTTAGGCGGTTGCCCGATGCGGCCCCCGCTCAGTGCAGCTTTACCGGCGGCTTCAGTTGCCGCAACAGCAAGTCGGTCAGGGTGCGTATGACCACCGGCAGCATCCCCAGCAGCGCGACCTGGTGCGCCTTGTACAGGCTCAGGTAGAAAAGGCGCGCCAGGACGCCCTCCATGAAGATGCTGGCGCGCCAGCGGCGGGCGAAGTTGCCCATCAGGTTGCCGATGGTGGAGTACCGGCTCATGTTGATCAGGGTGCCGTAGTCCCGGTAGGAATACAGCGGCGGCGGCCGGCCGCGCAGGCGGCGCTTCATGGCCTTGACCAGGAACTGCGCCTGCTGATGGGCGGCCTGGGCGCGCGGCGGCACCGGTTCCTCGTGTTGCGGCCACGGGCAGGCGGCGCAGTCTCCCAGCGCGTAGATGTCCGGGTCGCGCGTCGTCTGCAGCGTGCGCTGCACCAGGAGACGGTTGCGCCGGTCCGTTTCCAGCCCGTCCAGTTCCTTTACGAACTCCGGCGCCTTGATCCCGGCCGCCCACACCTTGAGTTCCGCCGGGACGAAGCGTCCGCTGTCGGTGGCGAAGCCCTCGGGCGTGGCCCGCACGACTCGTTCGCCCATCAGCATCTGGATGCCCAGGTTTTGCATCTGCGCCGTCACCGCCCGCGAACACCGTTCCGGCAATGCAGGCAGGATGCGTTCGGCGGCCTCGATAATCGTGATCCGTATATCCCGGTCCGGCTGGATGCGGTCCAGACCGTAATCCACCAGCAGCCGCAGGGAGCTGTGCAGCTCCGCGGCCAGTTCGAGCCCGGTCGCGCCGGCGCCCGCCACCGCGATGTGCAGCCGGCCCGGCGGCCGCTCGCCTTGCTCCGTCTGGGCCAGGTAGCAGTTGCTCAGCAGGTGCCGATGGAAATCGTGAGACTGCTCGTAGTGGTCGAGGAAGTAGCAGTGCTCGGCCACCCCGTCGGTGCCGAAGTCGTCGGTGACGCCGCCGACGGCGAGGATCAGGGTGTCGTACTCGATGCCGCGGCGGGGGATGTATTCCCGTCCCGCCGCATCAATGCTGGGGGCGATCTCGATCCGGCGCCGGCCGCGGTCCAGGCGGTCCATGCGGCCCAGGCGGAAGATGAAGCCGCTGTGGTGGGCCTGTACCTGATAGTTGACCTCGTCTTCGTGGGTGAGCAGAGTGCCCGCCGCCACCTCGTGCAGCAGGGGTTTCCACAGGTGGCTCATGTGGGAGTCCACGAGCACGATATCCGCCTGCCGGCGGCGACCGGGGCCGCGCCCGAGGGCAGAGGCGAGTTCCAGGCCGCCGGCGCCGCCGCCGACGATCACGATTCGATGGCGCGTTGCCCCGGATTCGGGGAGAGAAGCGTGCATTGTTACCCCCATGCCGGCGAAGTGGCGCCGACGCCGCCCCATTGTAAGAGGCGCCGTCGCGGGCGCGCAATGCGCAGGTACGGGTTCGGGTTTGCGATTGGGGAACAGATGGCGCCTCCGCCCGCGCCGGATGCCGTGCAGGGCGCATGGTCCGTTGCCGCGCATTGGGCATACATTGGGCATACATTGGGTATAATCGGGGGATGATCTGGCCGAAGCGGCCGCCCGCCCCGCGCGCTTTACCGTAACTCTTTACCGTAACTTATGGCCGCACGGCTGTTGAAAAGCACCCTGGTAACCGGAGGCATGACCTCGGTGTCGCGCGTCTTCGGGCTGGTGCGGGACATCGTGCTTGCCGTCTCCTTCGGCGCGGGCCTGGACGCCTTCCTGGTCGCTTTTCGGATGCCCAACCTGTTGCGCCGGCTGTTTGCCGAGGGCGCCTTCGTGCAGAGTTTCGCCCCGGTGCTGGGCGAATACCGGGAGCGGCGCGGCCGCGACGAAATCCGCGCCCTGCTGGACCAGGTCAGCGCCGTGCTGGGCGGCGGCTTGTCGCTGCTGGCGGTGCTGGGCGTGGCGGCCGCGCCCTTGCTGGTCGCCCTTTTCGCCCCCGGCTTTCTCGGTACGCCGCAGTTTCCGGAGGCGGTCGCCATGTTGCGGCTGACCTTGCCCTACCTGCCGCTGATCTCGCTGGTCGCCCTGGCGGGGGCCGTGCTGAACGTGTACGGACGCTTTGCCGCCCCCGCCTTCGCCCCGGTGTTGCTGAACCTGTCGCTGATCGGCTGCGCCCTCTGGCTGTCGCCGCTGTTGGCGCGGCCGGTGCATGCCCTGGCCTGGGGCGTGCTGCTCGCCGGCGTCCTGCAGTTTCTGTTCCTGTTGCCCTTCCTGCGCCGTCTCGGACTGTTGCCGCGGCCCGCCCTGCGCCGGGACCCGCAAGGGGCACGGCGCATCTTCCGGCTGATGGGGCCGGCCCTTTTCAGCGCCTCCGTCTTTCAACTCAACGGCATCGTGGACATGCTGCTGGCCTCCTTCCTGACGGCGGGCAGTATCTCCTGGCTGTATTACGCGGACCGCCTGATGGAGTTCCCCCTGGGCGTGTTCGGGATCGCCCTGGGCACCGTGTTGCTGCCCTCCCTGGCGGCGCACCACGCGCGGCGCGATACCGGGGCGCATATCCGGCTGCTGGACCGGGGGTTGCGCTGGGCGCTGCTGATCGGCGTCCCGGCGGCGCTGGGGCTGGTCGTCCTGGCGGAACCGATCGGCATTACGATTTTTCAGTACGAACGCTTTTCCGCCGAGGACGCCCGGCGCACCGCCGCCGCGCTGGCGGCGTACTCGCTCGGTCTGCCGGCCATGATCCTGGCGAAGATCCTGGCTGCCGGGTACCATTCCCGGCAGGATACCGCGACGCCGGCGCGGATCGGATTGTTCGTCGTGACCGCCAATTTGCTGCTGAACCTCCTTTTAATCGGGCCGTTGGGACATGTGGGCCTGGCCCTGGCTACCGCGCTCGCCGCCACGCTGAATGCCGGCCTGCTGTACCGCGGTTTGCGACGGCTGGCGGTTTTCGCGCCGCGCCCGGGCTGGGGGCGGTTCCTGCTGCGCGTGGCGCTGGCCTGTCTGGCGATGGTCCTGCTGCTGCAATGGCAGGCGGTGCCCGGCGACGTTTGGCTTCAGTGGCCGGCATGGCGCCGGGCGGCGGCGCTGGCGGGCGTTGTCGCGGCCGGGGCGGCGGCCTACGGCGCCGCGTTCGCGCTCCTGGGCGGGCGCCCGCCGCGGCTGGAGGCGTAAGGGCGGATATGCGCATCCTGCGCCGCGTGGCGCCGTTGTCCGCCGCCGGGGCGGCGGTGGCCGTCGGCAATTTCGACGGCATGCATCTCGGCCATCAGGCCCTGTTGCAGCGGCTGCGCCGTAGCGCCTCGAGCCAGGGATTGTTGTCCGCGGTCATGCTGTTCGAACCGCAGCCGCGCGAGTGGTTCGATCCCGCCGGGGCGCCGCCCCGGCTCATGCGCCTGCGCGACAAGCTGGAATACCTGCGCTCGGTGCCTGTAGATTGCGCGATATGCCTGCGCTTCGACGCCCGGTTGGCCGGCGTGTCCGCGGAACGTTTCGTGACGGAATTCCTGGTCGCGGGACTGGGCGCGCGGCGCCTGGTTTTCGGCGCCGACTTCCGGTTCGGCAGCGGCCGGCGCGGCGACCGGGCCCTGTTGGAGTCGCTGCAGCGGCAGTGCGGCTACCGGGCGGCGCCCGTGGAGCATCTTGAATTGGACGGGGAGCGGGTTAGCAGTAGCCGGATTCGCGCCGCCTTGCGCGGCGGCGATCTCGCCGGGGTGCGCCGTCTGCTGGGGCGGGAATTCGGCGTCTGCGGGCGGGTGTCTCCCGGTGCTGGCCGCGGCCGGCAGCTGGGTGTCCCCACCGCGAATATCGTCCTGCGGCGTCAGCCGCCGATGCCGGCCGGCGTATTTGTCTCCCGGCTGCGGTTGGCGGCGGGGCCGCAAGAGGAGCGGGGGGCTTGGCGGGACAGCGTCAGCTACGTGGGCACGAGGCCGTCTTTCGGTGGCGGCCCGGCGTTTCTGGAGACGCATGTGCTCGACTTCGATGGCGAGTTGTACCGCCGCCGGGTCGAGGTGCTGCTGTTGGCCCGGCTGCGCGGCGACCAGCCCTTTGCCTCCACCGGGACCCTGGTGCGGCGGATGCGCGGCGATATTCGCCGCGCCAGGGAGTACCACCACGACCAACGGCGGCGCCTGCGGCAAGGCATTCGCCCCGGCCGGGCCTCCTTGCCGTGAGGTGGCTGTGGCTGTCGCTGGCGGTGGTCGTGCTGGACCGTGCCAGCAAAGTTCTGGCCGAACAATGGCTGGGGCCGGGCGGTGCCATGCCGCTGTTGCCCGGCCTGCGTCTGGCCCTGGGCTACAACGCCGGCGCGGCCTTCGGCATCCTGAGCGATGCCGGGGGTTGGCAGCGTTGGTTTCTAAGCGGCTGTTCGCTGCTGGTTTGCGCCCTGATCCTGCTTTGGTTGCGGCGGTTGCCGCCGTCTCCGGCGCGGCTGCCCTGCGCCCTGGCGCTGGTTTTCGGAGGCGCGGCGGGCAATCTCTATGATCGCCTGGCGTATGGCCGGGTGGTGGACTTCATAGATTTGTACCTGCGGCACTGGCATTGGCCGGCCTTCAATGTGGCCGACGCGGCGATCACGGTCGGCGCGGCGCTGCTGTTTCTGGATTTGTGCATGAGTCCGGCGCCGGATTCGACCCCGGTGCGTGGGGATCGGGCCGCCAACAGCGGCGAGAACCGGCGGCGGAACTGATCCGCTTGTTCGCGATTTGCCCTGCTAAGATTGCCATATCTTCTTATGTTGCAGGGTATTTCCCATATAATTCGGGCCGTTGCGGGCCGTTGCGCGGCACCGGGGCGCGCCTCCCTTGCTTGACGAAAAAAAACAGCCTCTGTTATAAGCCTGCATGTCTGAAAACCGATTCGTCCAGCAAGGGGAGTCCAATGCGGGGCGCGTGTTCCAATTCGCAGCATCTTGGAGAGGAAACTAAAGATGAATAAAACTCAGTTTATCGAGGCGGTTGCCGATACTTCCGATTTGCCCAAGGAGGCGGCAGGGCGGGCTGTGGATGCCTGCATTCGGGTGATTAGCAAAGAGCTGAAGCGGGGGCGCTCAGTGACCTTAACCGGGTTTGGAACCTTCGAGGTGCGCAAGCGCAAGGCGCGTGTCGGGCGTAATCCCAAGACCGGGGAGAAGATCAATATCAAGGCCTCCAAGACGCCCGCGTTCCGGGCCGGCAAGGGCTTTAAAGATCACATAAACTGACCCCGCCTTGGGGGTGCTTAGCTCAGTCGGGAGAGCGTCGCCTTTACACGGCGAAGGGCGGGGGTTCGAGCCCCTCAGCACCCACACGCCTCCCGCTTGCGCTGGGAGTGGCGCCAGGAGTGGTAGTTCAGTTGGTTAGAATACCGGCCTGTCACGCCGGGGGTCGCGGGTTCGAGTCCCGTCCACTCCGCCAATGCCCCGGGCGCGGTTGCGCCTGGGGGCGCGTCCTGCGCCTGCGCGGATAGGCCTGCCGCTCCCGATTTCCCGATTCGCCCCCCGGAACAAGCACGATCATGTTGCAACTGATCCGCAACCGTCTCTCCGGGTGGCTGGCCTCCGCGGTCGTGCTGCTGTTTTGCATTCCCTTCGCCCTGTGGGGCGTTAACTACTACTTCGACGCCAACGTCAACCCCGCTGTCGCCACGGTGAACGGCGAAGAGATCCTCCTCGACGATTTTCGCCGTCTCATGGACGAACAGCGGCGCGCCGTCAAGCCGGATTCTCCGGAGGAGGAAAAAGCGCTCAAGCGGGAACTCCTTGACTCCCTGGTCCTGGGGCAGCTGGTGCTGGGCTTCGCCGACGATAGCGGGATGCGTATCAGCGCCGGGGACGTGGTCAGGGAGATCCAGGGCATGGAGTCTTTTCAGGAGGAAGGTTTCTTCAGCCAGGAACTGTACCGACAAGTGCTGAGTTACCGCGGGCAGTTCCGCCCGGCCGAGTTCGAGGAGCAGATGCGCCAGGACCTGATGGGGCGGCAGGTGCAGGCGGCGCTTGTGCGCAGCAGTTTCGTGCTTGAGGACGAGGCCCGTTGGGGCGCCCGCATGCGTTTGCAGAGCCGCGATATCGCCTATGTGGTTTTCCCCGCCGCCGAGTTGCGCGAGGAAGTGGCGGTGGACGACGAAGACATCGAGAACTATTACCAGAAGCACACGGAGAAATACCACCGCCCGGAGGAAGTGCGCATCGCCTACCTGGAACTGAGCGCCGCCGGCCTGGAGGAAGAGGTGGCGGTGGAGGAAGAGGCCTTGCAGGCCTTCTACGAGCGACGTAGCGATGACTATGACATAGAGGAAGAACGTAAGTTAACCCGGCTTTACATCCAGTCTCCGGGCGACGCGGAGGAGGCGGAACGGGAGCGGGCGCGGGCTCGGGTCGAGGCATTGCTGGCGGATGCGGAGGCGGGCGATAGCCTTGAGGACCTTGCCGAACGGGCTGCCGCCGAGGACGAGGAAGCGGCAGCGGAGGAATCGGAGACCGAGGAATCGGAGGAGACCGCGGCGGCGGAGGAGCCGGCGGCGGAAGAATCGGAGGAGA
>JAPPQA010000105.1:0-8522 GCA_028817255.1 Gammaproteobacteria bacterium
GTTGTCGTGATCGCTGGCCTCGATGGTGCCGGTAGCCGTGCTGTCGGCGCCGGTCATGGCGCCGCCGCCGGACACCGTGAGGGTGACGGTGAAGTCCTCGCTGGGTTCCTCGCTCGTGTCGTCGAAGGTGTGGATGACGCAGTCCTGGGGCGTTGTGTAATCGCCTGTATTGAAGGTCAGCGTGGGCGCGGGCAGGTTCGTGGCCGCCGAGGAGGCGCCGCTGCTGTCGCGGAAATCGCTGGCCACGATGCCATCGCCCGGCGACACGGTGCAGGTGGCGATCACCTGGCCGCCCGGCGCCGGGCCTGTGCCGACTACGGAGAAACGCAGCGAGTCGCCTTCGAGTGCGCTCCGCGCATCGCCGATGGAGAAGGTGGCCGCCGTCAGATCGCTGGCCCGGATCGTGCCGGTGGTCGTGCTGGCGGCGCCGAGTGTGGCGCCGCCGCCGGATATCGTGAGAGTGACGGTGAAGTCCTCGCTGGGTTCCGCGCTCGCGTCGTCGAAGGTGTGGATGACGCAGCTTTGGGGCGTCATGTAATCGCCACTGGTGAAGGTCAGCGTGTCTCCGGGGAGGTTTGCGGATGCCATGGAGGCGCCGCCGCTGTCGCGGAAATCGCCCGCCGCGGCGGCGCCGCCCGCTGCGACGGCGCAGCCGGCAATTACGTCGTCGGACGGTTGCCGGCCGGCGCCGACCACGGTAAAGCTCAGCGAGTCGCCCTCGTTCGCGCTCGGTGTTTCGCTGATGGAAAAGAAGGGCACGTCGCTGGCCTCGATGGTGCCGGCGGCCGTGTTGGCGGCGGCGTCGGGCGCGATGTTGGGGCCGCCGGACACCGTGAGGGTGACGGCGAAGCTCTCGCTGTTTTCCGAGCTCGCGTCGTCGAAGGTGTGGATGACGCAGTGCTGGGGCGTCGCGTAATCGCGCGCGGTGAACAGCAACGCAGGGGCGGGGAAGTCCGCGGATGGCGCGGAGGCGCCGCTGCTGTCGCGGAAATCGCCTGCCGTGGCGGGCATGGCGCCGGCGCCGGACACGGTGCAGGTGGCCGTGACCGGGAAGATGGGCGCCACGCCGCGGCCGACCACGGCAAAACTCAGCGAGCCGCCCTCTGCCGCCCCCGGCGCGCCGGAGATGCGGAAGTTGGTGTCAGAGTCAACGATTATGGTGGAAAGACTGTCTTCTCCGTCCGCGACCGTGCCGTCGCCGGAAACGATGCTCAGAGTCACCTTAAACCCCTCGGTGCTTTCCACGGCGTCATCGTCACGGATGAGAATGGTGCAAAGCTGCCCCGTTTGGTAGTTGGACGGGGTGAAAGTAAGCGTTTGCACAGGGAACGAGGATAGAACCGTGCGGCCCACGGGGTCGAGCAAATCGGCGGGCGTAATCCCGGCAGCGCCGTCCACGGCGTTGGGATCGGCGGCCACCGTGCAGGACGCCACCACGTTGCCGCCGGGCTGGGCGCCGCTTCCGATAACGGTGTATGGCACTTCTTGGGCAGGTCCCTCCGTGATCTGCGTGGCGCGGCCGGCCAGGGTGCCGCTGAGGCGGATTGCGAAAGTCGCTTGCGCATAGACCGTGCCCGGCAGTGCCGCCGCCGCCAATGCAGCGAGACAGGCCGCGAGACAGGACCGGCGCCACAGGGCGCGGGGGCGCGCCGGCGTTTTCGGCGTCTGGCCCGCCTCCAGTCCCGCCCCATATTCGGCGAGGCGGGGAGGACAAGGCATGGCCCCCGCCGATGCGGGATGCGAGCCGCGGGCGCATGGCGCCGGGGATTCGGGGGGCGGCGGTCGGGGTTCGTTGCGGAAGGTTTCGTACGGGCCGGTACGGGCCGATTTCGTACGATTGCGGGCGGCGCGGCTGCGGGCGGCAAGCCCCGTCGAGGCAAATTCGCCGCCATCGCAAGCACGGGCATTCGTGGTTGTAGGGTGCGGCATGCTTTTTCCTTGATAACGGTTAGGTAAGGTATTCTACAGGATTGCGCGGGGAATTGCAAAGAACCGCGACGCCTGAACCATGGGCGGATGCAAGTGTTTTGCCGCCCCCTGGATAAGGCCCGGACTGTGCAGCCGCCTGCGAACGAAGATGATTATCAGCCGTTACCTGTACCGCGAGATCGGCGCCAGGATGGTGTGGCTGCTGCTGCTGCTGCTGCTGCTGACCAATGCGTACCTGCTGGCGCGCTTTACCTCCTCCAGCGCGGCGGCCGGCATCCCGGTGTCGCTGCTGTTCGACGTGATGCGCCTGAAACTCGTGACCTATTTCCCGGAGTTGCTGTCCCTGTCCATGTTTCTGGCGCTGCTGAGCTGCTACGCGCGGCTGACGCACGACCGAGAATTGCCGGTCATGGCGGGCAGCGGTCTGGGGCTGGGCTATCACCTGCGGCTCAGCCTGCTGGCGGCCCTGCCCGCGGCCCTGCTGGCGGCCTGCTGCGCGTGGCTGCTTGCGCCCCGGGCGGAGGCGGCATACGCAGAGCTGCTGGCGCGCCTGCAACGGACGGACGCGCTGGCCTGGCTGTCCGCCCGGCAGTTCCATGCCCTGGGGCAGGGACGGGGAACGGTCTATATCGAGGCGGCGGCGGAGGGGCGATTGAGCGGCGTCTATTATTACTTTGCGGCGCCGGGAGCGCGGCGGGGCCTGCTCGTTGCGCGGCGGGCGTCTTTTGAGGAGGACGCGGCCGGCCGCCGCCTGGTCCGCTTTGAGGACGGCACGCGCTACGATCTGGACCCGCGCCGGCTGGCGCACAAGCGGACCCGTTTCCGCAGTTACCGCATTCAGGTGCCGCAGCGCGCGGCGATAGCGAAGAAGCGCGAAGAAGAGTCCATGTCGCTGCGACAACTATGGCAGCGCGGCACGGCGCGGCACCTGGCCGAATTGCAGCGGCGCGCCTCGCAGGTGGTCGCCTGTCTGCTGCTGGCGCCGTTTGCCGTGTTGCTGCAGCCGCGCATGCCTTATACGCGGCGCCGCTACGGCACGCTGCTGTTGGGGATCGGCGTTTACCTGCTCTACTACAACCTGATGGAATTGTCCCACGCGCTGCTGGCGCGCGGGCGCATCCCGCCGCCGCTAGGCTGGGGCGGGGCGCACCTGTTGGCGCTGGCGGCCTTGCTGGCCCTGGCGTACCGCCGGCGCCGGCCGGGCCCGGCGGCCGGGAGTCCGCGCCGGTGAAGATCCTGGCGCGCTACCTGGCGGCCAGTCTGGGCGCCGGCGTGCTCGCGGTGCTCTTTCTGTTGACGGGGCTGTTCGCCCTGTTCGATTTGGCGAATGAATTGGGCGACGTGGGCCGGGGGCATTACGGCTTGTATGGCGCGCTGGCCCATGTGCTGTTCAGCGTACCCGGCTTCGTCCACGAGTTGTTTCCGGTCTGCGTCGTCGTCGGCGCGGTCCTGGCCCTGGCGCTGCTGGGGCGCAGCAACGAGCTGCTGGCCTTGTCGGGTTACGGCTTGTCCCGCCGCGCTTGCGCCTTGCTGTTGCTCCGCTCCGCGGGGTTGCCGCTGGCCGCGCTCGCGGTGCTGAACGGCGAATTGCTGGCGCCCTTCGCCGAACGCACGGCGCGGGAAATCCGTGCCCATGCGGCGGGTCGGGATCTGCACTCCTGGCTCGGCGGAGAACTTTGGCTGCGGACCGGGAATACGCATGTGCATATCGGGCAGGTGGTCTCGGCGGGGCATATCCGGGACGTGACGCTGTATCGCTACGGCGCCGGGCAGGGCTTGCAGGAAATGGTCCGGGCCCGGCGCGGCTGGCGCAAGCCGTCGCATTGGTTGCTGGAGGAGGTGGAGACGGTGCGCTTCTCTGCCGCCGGCGCCTCGCGGGAGACGCAGGCGGCGCGGCAATGGCGGCTGTCCGTTTCCCTGGAGACGCTGGGCAGTACCGAGGTCCCGGCCCGGTTCCTGCCCATGACGGTGCTGTTCGACTACG
Organism: Gammaproteobacteria bacterium; assembly: GCA_028817255.1. Taxonomy (NCBI): domain Bacteria; kingdom Pseudomonadati; phylum Pseudomonadota; class Gammaproteobacteria; order Candidatus Porifericomitales; family Candidatus Porifericomitaceae; genus Candidatus Porifericomes; species Candidatus Porifericomes azotivorans. Next base: position 3,914 of record JAPPQA010000105.1, read on the forward strand.
CGAGGTATCTGGCGGCCAACCGGCAATCCAGCCCCCCGCACGAGTTTGCCTTGTGGTCGCGGCTGTTGCAGCCGGGCGTTATCCTGGTCATGGTCCTGCTGAGCCTGCCCCTGGCGCGCCTGGAATTGCCCGGCTTCGACGTGGCGGGCAAAGTGCTGGCCGCCGCCTTCGCGGGCATCGGCTACCAGGTGCTGGCGCGCGCCGCCTACCGGGTCGGCACGAGTTACGGGTTGCAGCCGGCGCTGCTCGCCGCGCTGCCTTTGGCGTTGTTAGCGGTCTTCTGCCTGGCGCTGTTCCGGCGCATGCGCTGAAGCCGCGGGCGGCCGCAGGCCGGCCTCTTGCAGGCGCGCCGGCCAGGGGAATCCCGGGTCTCCCAGGGCGAGAAAACGAGGGTTCTCCAGGCTGGGTTGCGTGTTGTAGCGCAGGGGGCGCAGGCGGAAGTCCACCAGCCGCCCGCCGGCTTGTTCCAGGATGCACTGCGCCGCCGCCGTGTCCCATTCGCAGGTTTTGCCGAACTGGGGATAGATGTCCGCCCGCCCGGCCGCCACCCGGCAGACCTTCAGGGAGCTGCCCATGGGCTCGATGCGCGTCCCCGTTCCCAGCCCCCGCAGGAATGCGTTCAGCCGTCGGTTGCGGCGGCTGCGGCTGCAGGCGACGCGCAGCCCCGCCGCCTGCGCGCGGCGGGTTTCGAGCCGGCGCGGCGGCCGGTCGCGGTCCCGTTCGTGCGCGCCCAGGCCCCGGGCGGCGTAGTAACAGGCGCCCGTGGCCGGGGCGTGGATCACCCCCAGTACCGGCGCATGCCCCTCGATCAGCGCGATGTTGACGGTGAATTCCGGCCGCCCGCCGATGAATTCCCGGGTCCCGTCAATGGGATCGATTAGCCAGTAGCGCGGCCATTTGCCGCGCTCGCGGAACGGGGGCGGGGCGGCCTCTTCGGAGAGCGCCGGCAGCCGACTGCATGAGGACAGCGCGCCGCAGATGTGTTGGTGGACGTCCAGGTCGGCCTGGGTCACGGGGGTGCCGTCGGCCTTTTGGCGGACCGCGAGGCGGGTCTGGAACAGCCGCATGGCCCGTTGCGCCGCCGCGGCGGCGATCTCGCACACCGCGGCCAGCGCCCGCTCCGGCGGGGCGCCGTCTATGAGCACGGTCGCGCCTCCGGGGGCGGTGTCAGGCCCGGCGCGCCAGGATCAGGTCGTAGATTCGTTTGCCCTCTCTCCTCGCGGCGGTTTCGTAACGGGTCAGCGGGCGCCAGCGCGGCCGCGGCGCCGTGCGCCCCTCTCCCGCCAGGTTGGCCAGGGCGGCGCTGCGGCGCAGGCAGTCCAGGATCTGCAGGAGGTAATCTCTCCAGTCCGTGGCGATGAAGATGCGTCCGCGCGGTTTCAGCCGGCTTGCCAGCAGGGCAAGGAAGCCGTCGTTTATCAGCCGGCGCTTGCGATGGCGTTTTTTGGGCCAGGGATCCGGGAACAGCAGCAAAACCATGTCCAGCGATTCTTCCGGGAGTTGCCGCTCCAGAACTTCCACGATGTCGCGGCAGATCAGCCGCACGTTGCCAAGGCGCTGTGCCGCCAGCCGGCGCAGCAGGCTGCCGGCGCCGGGGCGATAGACTTCGACGGCGATGCAGTCGCCGTCCGGGTGCTCGCGGGCCAGGGCCAGGGTCGTGTCTCCGTTGCCGCAGCCGATATCCAGGAGCCGCGGCGCGCAACGGCCGAATACCCGGTCCAGCGACAAGGGATGGGGCGAGAAGTCGAGACCGTAGTCTTGCCATAGCAGCCGCAGGGCGCGCTCTTGCGCCGGGGTTATGCGCCCCTCGCGGCGCGCGTAGCTGCGGATGGCCGGCGCCGCCCGGGCGGGGGACAGGCCCCCGTTTGCGTACTCAGCGATGGAACCGTCCTTCCCGGGGCGAGGAGGGCGCGGCGGCGTCGCGGCGCGGTATGCGTCCGGCGCGGAAGGCCTCGCGCCCGGCCGCCACCGCCTTGCGCATGGCGGCCGCCATCAGCGTGGGAGAGCGGGCGCCCGCGATCGCGGTGTTCATCAGTACGCCGTCGCAGCCGAGCTCCATGGCGATGGCCGCGTCCGAGGCGGTCCCCACGCCGGCGTCCACCAGGACCGGGACCGAGGCGGCGGCGACGATGACGGAGAGGTTGTGCCGGTTGAGAATCCCCAGGCCGGAACCGATGGGGGCGGCGAGGGGCATGATCGCCGCGCATCCCGCCTCCTCCAGCCGTTTGGCCGCCACCGGGTCGTCGTTGGTGTATGCCATGACCGCAAAGCCCTCCCGGAGCAGCAGGGGCACGGCCTTCAGGGTTTCGGCCACGTCCGGCAGCAGGCTTCGTTCGTCGCCCATGACCTCGAGTTTGACCAGGGTGCCCCGGCCGCCCAGCAGCTCGCGGGCCAGCAGGCAGGTTCGCAAGGCGGCTGCGGCGTCGAAACAGCCGGCGGTGTTGGGCAGGATGGTGTATTTTTCCGGGGATATGCAATCCAGCAGCTTCGCCGCGCCCGCCTTGCCTGCCCCGCCGCCGATATTGGCGCGCCGGATCGCCACGGTCACGATCTCCGCCCCGCTGGCTTCGATCGCCTGCCTGGCCTGTTCCAGATCGCGATATTTGCCCGTGCCCACCAGCAGCCGGGAACGGTAACGCCGCTCTCCGATGACCAGGGGGTCGGCGCTGCCGGGGGGCGCCTGTGTCGGCACGGGCGCCTGCGCTCGCACCTCAGCCGCCACCGACGGCCTGGACGATCTCGACCCGGTCTCCCGGTTTTAACCGCCGCCCGGGAAACCGGCTCGCGGATACGATCTGTCCGTTGATCTCAATGGCGAATCTGCCGGCGAGCGCCAGTTCCGACAGCAGCGAGGCGACGGTGTCGCCCCGCCGCACCGGAAACGCCTTGCCGTTGAGCAGGATGTCTCCCCCGCCGCTGTGCCCGGTACTGCCGGCCATCGCGGGGCGCTAGCGCTTCCTGGAGTTGCGGCGCAGATGGACGCACAGGCCCTCGCGCGCCAGGTAGCACTTCAGTTTGGACTTGTTCATTCGAATCATGGCTTCTACATCCTGCTGGATTTCCGCCATGAATTTGTCGCCGTGCGCAGGGTCGTGATGAAACAGGAACAGGACTTTGGCGTTCGCGTCCAGCGCCGATTGAACGGTGTCCAGGTAGCAGGAGTGCCCCCACCCCTGCTTCTTCTCGTACTCGTCCAGGGTGTATTGCGCGTCGTGGATCATGATGTCCACGTCTTTGAACAGCTCCTGGTCGGATTCGTATTCCTCCTGCTTCATCATGTCGTAGTAAGTCCGCTCCTGGTCGTTCAGGTTCTTGGATTGCTGAATCACCGTCTTCTCCAGAAACATGCACTCGTTGTCGGGGGCGTATGCGATCGTGCGGTCGAGGGTCTCGATCCGGTAGCCGTAGGTGGCGCCCGGGTGGTGCACGTTGCAGTACTGAATCTTCATGGGGCCGTAGGCGAACTCGTTGCTCTCGTAGGTGCGGTACCTGATTTTGGCGAGCCAGGTTTCGGTGCCGACCGGGAAGAAGGGGGAGCTCATCTGAGTGCTCACGGCGTTCTTCACGTCCTTCTCCGTGTCTCCGGGACCGAAGATCGTGATGCTCCACTCCGGCGAAAAGGCAGGGACAAAAAAGGGCAGGCCACAGATGTGATCCCAATGGTAATGGCTCAGGACGATGAACAGTTTGCGGATCTCGTCCTGCCGCATCAGCAGGTTCCCCAACGGGATGATGCCCGTGCCCGCGTCGCACAGCAGGATATGGTCGTCCACGCGGATCTCTACGCAGGAGGTGTTCCCTCCCACCTTCATATGGGTGGTGTAGGGCGCCGCGTAGGAACCGCGCACGCCCCAGAAACGCAGATAGGCCTTTCCCATCAGGTATCGTTCTTTTCGGCTTGGTTGCCGGCCTGCTCCCCGGCCTGCTCCAGGGTGTCCAGCACGACCGTCCTGATCTGCTGCATGGAGAAGGGCTTGACCAGGAATTCCAGCACGTTCAGCTCTTTGGCGATCAGGCGGTCCTGCATATAGTCTTTCGAACTGATTACGATCACGGGTATGTTCTCGTTGCGAGGGTTTTTGCGGCACTCCCGGAGCAGGGAGAAGCCGCCCTTGCCCGGCATCTTGGTGCTGATCAAGAGCAGGTTGGGCGTGTGTTGCTCCAGGTATTCGAGCACCGCCCGGGGCTCGTGCAGGAAAACGAATTCCACGTCCGCCCCTGCCAGGGCTTCCTGGAACATCGAGCACATCGCTTTGCTGCTCTCCGCAAGCGCAATCGTGGGCTGTGCGGGATTCGTCTGGTTCACTTAGGGCGCCTTGCCGAATTTCCGAATGATCTTTCCCGTCAGGTGGTCGGGCCAAGGAATACCTGGGCCCATTCTATCACAAGTCAGGGCGTATAAGTGCGGACAGACCGCTGGAGTTTGGTTTTCCGGCCCCGGATTCCCGCCGCCGCGCCAGCCGGGGGCAGGGGGAAGACGGGCCGGGGTGCCCTCCCCATGACCCCGCAACGGCAGGGATGTTGCGCGGGCATTGTACAGACACTTGAAAAGGCGTAGCGGTTGATCAAGACTTGCGCCGGCTTTCGGAGGCAGGTCGCCGGGCGTCGG
>JAPPQA010000105.1:8655-18420 GCA_028817255.1 Gammaproteobacteria bacterium
CATGCCGCTTGTTCTTTTCTCCGCGGGATTGGCGGGTTCCGCTGCCCGTGCCGCGGAGGACGACGGCAGCGAGGTGAAAGTCACGTTGAAGGGCGGCAAACTGCAGCTGAAGAGCGTTGACGGCAACTTTGCGCTCGCCCTGGGCGGGCGGGTGATGGCCGATACTGCCATGTATTTCGACGACAAATCGGACCTGGGCAACGGCTCCGAGCTGCGCCGGGCGCGTCTGCGGGCCAAGGGCACCGTGTGGAAGCACTGGCAATTCGAAGGGCAGTACGACTTCGTGGGCGGCGACGACCATATCCGGAACGCCTACATCGGCTACACGGGTTTCAAGCCCTGGACGTTGCGGGTGGGGCACATCAAGGAGCCTTTCGGCCTGGAAAATTTGACCAGCTCCAAGTACACCACCTTCATGGAGCGCGCCCTGCCGAATGTGTTCGCGCCCGGCAGGGCCATCGGCATCTTCGCCTTGACCGGGGGAGGCGACTGGACGCTGGCGGGCGGGTTCTACAGCGGGACGGAAGCGGCGGACAGCGCCGACGGGGATAACGCCGTGGATATCGCCGCCCGCGCCACCCGCCTCTTCCCGCTGGCGGCGGCGAATGTGCACGTAGGATTCTCCGCCGCGTACCGGGATTACGGCGACGACAAGGCGGTCCGCATCCGGCAGCGGCCGGAGTCCCACGTCACCGGCACGCGCCTGGTGGACACCGGCGCATTTAACGCCTCGGACCGGACCCTCTACGGTCTGGAGGCCGCGCTGTTCAGGGGCAGGTTCTCGGCGCAGGGAGAGTACATCGCCGCCAACTACTCGGGCGACGGGGACGAGCGGGACCGGGATCTCGACGGCTACTACGCTTATGTAAGCTGGTTCCTGACCCCCGATTCCCGCGGCTATAGCGGCGGCAAGGGCGTCTTCGGGCAGGTCAAGCCGGCGAGCATCGTGGGCAAGGGCGGGCGCGGCGCCTGGGAAGTGGCCTTGCGCTACAGCACCCTGGACGCCGAAGTCGAAGGGGGAGAGCAGAGCAATATGAGCCTGGCCCTGAGCTGGTACGCCACCCCGACGATCCGCTTTTCCATGAACTACGTTGACGTCTTGAGCGTGGACGGCGGCCCGCGGCCGCGGGGAAACGAACCCAGCCTGCTGCAGTTCCGCGCCCAGGTCGAATTCTGAGGATTTTTGGGCAATGCCCGGCCAGCGAAACGAAGGATGCGGCCCCCCGCAAGAGGGGCGCATCCTGAAGCGCGCCGGGGCGGCGCCCCCGGTCCTCGTTCGCATTTCTTTTCTTCGTTTTCTCAGTCTTTGAACCAAAGGAGGCAAGCAAAATGTCGCGAGTAACGAACAGCATGCTCTTTTTTCCGCTGGCGCTTTTCGCCACGGCGGGGGCGGCCCAGGAAAAGCTGGAGGTGGATGCCGCGTTGCCGGAGTACGAGGCGGTCGGCGGCATCTCCGGCAACATCATCAGCATCGGTTCGGATACCCTGGCCAATCTGATGACTCTCTGGGCGGAGGACTTCAAGCGCCTGTACCCGGGCGTGAACGTGCAGATACAGGCGGCAGGGTCTTCCACCGCGCCGCCGGCGCTGACCGCTGGCGCCTCGAACCTGGGGCCCATGAGCCGGAAAATGAAGCCGGGAGAGGAAGAGGCGTTTGAGAAGAAGCATGGCTACAAGCCGCTGGCGGTGGCCGTGGCGGTGGACGTGCTGGCCGTTTACGCGCATCGCGACAACCCGCTGGAGGGGCTGCGCATGGCGCAGTTGGACGCGATCTTCTCCGAGGGGCGGCGCTGCGGCCAACCGGAGGGCATCTCCACCTGGGGGCAGCTGGGGCTGACGGGAGACTGGGCGGACCTGCCCATCCAGTTGTACGGGCGCAACTCGGTCTCGGGCACCTACGGCTACTTCAAGAAGGCGGCCCTGTGCAAGGGCGACTTCAGGGACGAGGTCAACGAGCAGCCGGGCTCGGCCTCCGTGGTGCAGAGCGTGGGCGGCACCCTGGGCGGCATCGGCTACTCCGGGATCGGCTACCGCACTTCGGACGTGCGCGTCCTGCCGCTGGCCGCCAAGGGAGGCGACTTGGTGGAGCCTACGGCGCAAAGCGCCCTCTCCGGCGATTATTTCCTCAGCCGCTTCCTGTACATCTACGTCAACAAGCCGCCGACGGGGGAGCCGTTGCCGCTGGTGCGCGAATTCCTGCGGATGGCGCTGTCCCGCGCCGGCCAGGAGGTCGTGGTGAAAGACGGCTACATTCCTCTGTCCGCGAACATGGCGCAAAAGCGGTGGCAAATGATCGCCGTCAACTGACGGGCGCGGGGCCTGTTTTTGTGCCGGCGTCCTGCCGGTACGGCCCCCGCCCCGCATAGCGTAGCGCCGCATGTTGCCGGCGGGGTACCAGTATCGGCGGCGGCTGCTCTCGGTGGGCGCCCGCTGGGCGGTGCAGTCGGGGGGCATCGGCGTGATCGGGGCGGTGACCTTGATCTTTTTCTTTTTGCTGTATGCGGTTTTGCCCCTGTTCCGGGCGCCGAAACTGCATGCGAGAACGGACTATCCCGTGCCCGCCGCGGCCGGTGCCGCGGCCGCCGGGACGCTGCATTACCTGATAGAGGAATACCGCGAGATCGGGCTGCGGATCACGGATAGCGGCGGCGCCATTTTCTTCCGTGCCGGCGACGGCGCCGTGCTGGAGACGCTGTCCCTGCTGCCGGAGGGCGCCGCGCCGGTGACGGCATTCGCCGCCGGCAACCCGGCGCATGGCGGCTTCGTCCTGGGGCTGGCGGACGGCGGCGGCGTGGCGGCGCGCGCCGAATTCGAGACCCGGTACGCGGCGGACGGCAAGCGGCGGGTCGTGCCGCGCATCGTCTTCCCGCTGGGGCGGGCGCCGCTGCCGTTGGACCCCGAGGGCCGGGCGCTGACCGGACTGGGCCTGCAAGCGGACGGGGAACGCTTCGTTATCCTGGCGCGGACGGCGGACGAGCGCCTGCTGCTGCATTCTTACCTGCGGGAGGAAGGCGGCCTCGGGCTGGAGGAGGAGGCGGGCTTTGCCCGCGAAGCCGGCGGCCTGTTGCCGCCGGGGCGGGCGGCGGCGCCCTCCCATTTGCTGCTGGGCGGGGACTACCGCTATGCGTATGCCGCCGACGGCGACGGCCGCCTGGATTTCTACCATATCGGCGATGTCGCGGCGCCGCGCCTGGTGCAAAGCGTCCGCGTCGTCGAGGGGGGCGCGAAACTTGCCGCCATGACGCTGCTCGGCGGCGGCGTCTCCCTGGTGCTGGGCGACGACCGCGGCCGGCTGGCGCAATGGGCGCCGGCGCATATCCCGGCGACCGGCGCGGACCATGCGGCTGCCCCGGAGCGGGTGCTGTCGCTGGTGCGGCTGCGCGACTACGAGCCCCTGGGCGCGGCGATCGGCGCCATCGGCGCCGAGCACTACCGGCGGGTATTCGCTGCCGCGGCGGCGAATGGCGAGCTGGGCCTCTACCATGCGACCTCCGGGCGCACCCTGTTGCGCCGCCCGCAGTTGCGGGGAGCGCCGGGGCGCATGGCCTTTTCGCCGCGGGCCGACGCCCTGTTGCTGGAGGAGGCCCCGGGGCGCCTGCGTTTTCTGGCGCCGGAAATCGCCCACCCGGAGTTTTCCTGGCGTTCGACCTGGGGCAAGGTCTGGTACGAGGGCCGCCCGGCGCCCGTGCGGGTATGGCAGTCTTCCTCCGGCAGCGGCGACTTCGAGCCCAAGTTCAGCCTGGCGCCGCTCGCCTTCGGCACCCTGAAGGCCGCCCTCTACGCCATGCTGTTCTCGTTGCCCATCGCTATCCTGGCGGCGATCTATACGGCCTATTTTATGCACCCGGCGTTGCGCGGCGCGGTCAAGCCCTGCATCGAGATCATGGAGGCGCTGCCGACTGTCATCCTGGGGTTTCTCGCCGGGCTCTGGCTGGCGCCGCTCGCCGAACGATATCTGCCCGCATTTCTGCTGGCGCCGTTCCTGATCCTGGGCCTGGTCTTCGCCGCCTACTGGGCATGGCGCCTGCTGCCCGTCCGCATCCGCGACTGCGTCCCCGAGGGCTGGGAGGCGTTGCTGCTGATCCCGGTGGTCGTGCTGGCCACGGCGCTTGCCTTCGCCTGCTCCGGCGCCCTGGAAGACTGGGCCTTTGCCGGCAACATGCCGCTGTGGCTGAGCAGCGAGCTGGGCGTGGACTTCAGCCAGCGCAACTCGCTGGTGGTGGGGATCGCCATGGGTTTCGCCGTGATCCCTACCGTATTCTCCATCAGCGAGGACGCCATCTACGGGGTCCCCAGGCACCTCACCATCGGCTCCCTGGCGCTGGGCGCCTCCCGCTGGCAGACGATCCGGCGGGTCGTGCTGCTGACCGCCGCGCCGGGCATATTCTCCGCCGTGATGCTCGGCCTGGGCCGCGCGGTGGGAGAGACGATGATCGTGGTCATGGCCACGGGCAACACGGCGATCATGGACCTCAACCTGTTCCAGGGCCTGCGGGCCATGTCGGCGAACATCGCCATCGAGATGCCGGAATCCGAAGTGGGCGGCACGCATTACCGGATCCTGTTCCTGTCGGCGCTGGTGTTGTTCGTCATGACTTTTGCGCTCAACGGCGCCGCCGAGATCGTCCGGCAGCGGTTCCGCGCGCGCTACGGGAGGCTCTGAATTGGCCGGCGCCGCAAGCAACCGGAGCCGCAAGAACGGCGGCGTCCCCTGGATTTGGGTCTGCGCCGCCGCGGTGGCGGCCTCCGTGGCCATGGTCATCGGTCTGGTGCTGCTGATCGCGGTCAAGGGCCTGGCGTACTTCTGGCCCGCCACGGTGCTCGAATTCGACTACCGGGCGGAGGACGCGGCCGCCGGCGGCACGGTGCGCATCATCGGCGAGCTCGCGGGCAAGGGGACGGTCTCCGTCGCGGAGGGCGAGGCGACGGTGGTGGCGCAGCGCCTTTTGCTCAAGACGGGCAATCGGGATTTCTACGGCGCGGATTTCCGCTGGCTGTTGCGCGACGCCATGGGCGAGTTGCGCGCGCCGCGGGAATTGACGCTGGTGGAGCGGCGCGAATGGGGCAACCTGTACGGTTACCTGCAGGGGCTGGAGGAGGACGGCCGCGGCCTGGAGGCGCGGGACGATGCCCAGCTGTGGCGGCTGCTCCAGGATCGGATCGCGGCGGCGCAAGGCTTGTACGCGCGCATCCGCGTGCTGGAGAAAGAAGAGATCGGCAAGGCCAACTACCGGCTGGAAAAGCTGCGCCTGCAAGAGCGGCGCCTGCAGCTGGAGGGGGCGGCGACGCCGGCCGCCGTCGCGGCGCTGGCGGCGCAACGGCAGCAACTGTTGGCGCGGCACGCGCGGATCGGCCAGCGCCTGGGGGAACTGCGCCGGGAGCTGGCGCGCGCGCAAATGTTGCTGCGGCTGTCGGACGGCAGGACGGTCACGGTGCCGATCGCTCAGGTGCACCGCGCCTACCGCCCCAACGCCATGACGCCGCTGGCAAGAGGGGGCTTCTTCTGCGGCAAGTTGTGGGAATTTCTCACCGAGGATCCGCGGGAAGCGAATACCGAGGGCGGCGTGTTCCCGGCTATCTACGGCACGGTGCTGATGGTGCTGCTGATGACCTTGCTGGTCAGTCCGTTCGGCGTGATCGCCGCCATCTATCTGCACGAGTACGCGCGGCAGAATCTGCTGACCCGCATCGTCCGCATCTCGGTCAACAACCTGGCCGGCATCCCCTCGGTGGTGTACGGGGTATTCGGGCTGGGGTTCTTCGTCTATTTCGCGGGCGGCGCCCTGGACCGCCTGTTCTTCCCCGAGGCCCTGCCCACGCCCACCTTCGGGACGCCCGGGCTGCTGTGGGCCTCGATGACCCTGGCCCTGCTGACGGTGCCCGTGGTGATCGTGGCGACCGAGGAGGGCTTGTCGCGGGTGCCTCGCGCGTTGCGGGAGGGCAGCCTGGCGCTGGGGGCCACGCAGGCCGAGACTCTGTTTCGGACCGTCCTGCCCATCACGGCGCCCGCGATCCTGACCGGGCAGATCCTGGCGATCTCCCGCGCCGCCGGCGAGGTGGCGCCGCTCATGCTGGTCGGGGCGGTCAAATTGGCGCCGTCTTTGCCTATAGACGGCAACTTCCCCTACTTCCACCTGGAGCGGAAGTTCATGCACCTGGGGTTTCATATCTACGATGTAGGCTTCCAGAGCCCGAATGTAGAGGCTGCCCGCCCGCTGGTATATGCCACGGCCCTGCTGCTGGTCTTGATCGTCTTGGTTCTGAACCTCATCGCGATCGTGATTCGCAACCGCTTGCGGCGCAGGGTATCCTGAAGTGCTCGTGAGCGAGCCGGAGACCAAGCCAGAGGCGGTGAAGCGCCAATCCGAAGCGGCGCCTCCCATGCCCAGGATGCCCGCCGTGTCGGTGGCGGCGCCCGGCGCGGCGCCGGCGGAGTCGAAGCCCTGCCTGCGCGTGGCGGGCTTCAGCCTGTACTACGGCGCCAGCCAGGCGCTGAAGGACATCACCCTGACGATCCCGCAGACCCGGGTAACCGCCCTGATCGGCCCCAGCGGTTGCGGCAAGTCCACCTTTTTGCGCTGCTTCAACCGCATGAACGACCTGATCGAGGGCGTGCGCATCGAGGGCAAGATGTACCTGTACGACCAGGATCTCTACGGCCGGGACCTGGACGTGCCCGATCTGCGGCGCCGGGTCGGCATGGTCTTTCAGAAACCCAACCCGTTCCCCAAGTCGGTGTACGAGAACGTCGTTTACGGCCTGCGCATTCAGGGCGTGCGCAAGCGCGCCCGGCTGGACGAGGCGGCGGAGAAGGCGTTGCGCGATGCGGCGCTCTGGAACGAGGTGAAGGATCGTCTGCACGAGAGCGCCATGGGGTTGTCCGGCGGCCAGCAGCAGCGCCTGGTGATCGCCCGCGCCATCGCCGTGGCGCCGGAAGTGCTGCTGCTGGACGAGCCGGCCTCGGCCCTGGATCCGATCTCGACCCTGAAGATCGAAGAGTTGATCTACCAGCTGCGGGCCGACTACACCATTGTCATCGTCACCCACAATATGCAGCAGGCGGCGCGGGTTTCCGATTATACTGCCTATATGTACATGGGCGAACTCATCGAGTTGAACGACACCAATACCCTGTTTACGAATCCGCGCCAGCGGTTGACCGAGGATTACATTACCGGGCGTTACGGCTGAGGCCGGCCGGCGCGCCCCCGGGGCGGGAAAGTCGCGCGACGAAATATGCGAAATATGCGAGGTATGAGTGGCTACAAGTAGCGAAGAGAACGACAGGATGCCGCAGCACATATCGCGGCAGTTCGACCGCGAGCTCGAAGGGATCCGGGAGAGCGTGCTGGCCATGGGAAAACTGGTCAGGCGGCAGTTGGCGGCGGCCGTGGAGGCGTTTTCGCTGGGCAATGCCGAGCAGGCCCTGCTCGTGATTGACAACGAGGGCAAGGCCAATACCTATGAGATCTCCCTCGACAAGGCCTGCATCCAGCTCCTGGTGCGCCGGCAGCCGGCGGCGAGCGATCTGCGCATGGTGATGGTGATCATCAAGGTGGTTACCGACCTGGAGCGGATCGGCGACGAGGCGACGCGGATCGCCACCTTCACCCGGCGGCTGGTCAAGCGCCAGGAAGCCAAATCCTATTACCGGGAGATCGTGTCGCTGGGCAGCCTGGTGGGCGATATGGTGGAAGACGCCCTGGATGCCTTTTCCCGCATGGACTCCAATAAGGCGGTCATCGTGGCCGACCAGGAGCCGGAGTCGGACAGAAGGTACGAGGCGCTGCTGGAGCAGTTGAGCGAGCATATGCGGCAGGAGCCGGCCAGCGTGGACAGTCTGGTGGACGCGCTTTGGATCATCCGCTCCCTGGAGCGCGTGGGCGATCATGCGCGCAATATCTGCGAGTACGTGATCTACCAGGCGGAAGGCAAGGATGTGCGGCATATCAGCATGGAGCAGATGAAAAAGCGGGTGGGGGATCCGAGGGCCGCGCCCGATTGGGCGACCGGCGAACCCGCGACCCGCCGGGATTGACGCGCGACTTGGCGGCGGCGAAGACCCGAAAGCGAAGCCGGGGCGCGGGCGCCGGCGACATGGCCCGGCGCGCCGACAAGTACCGGCTCTACGAGCGCTCCGTCCAGTGCCCGGAGGCGGAGTTGGATTTCGTGCGCCGCGTCTATAAAAAGTGGCGCGGGCGGGCGCCCCGCGTCCTGCGGGAAGATTTCTGCGGCACTGCCGCGGTCGCCCGCGAGTGGGTGCGGCGCAACCGGGCCCACACCGCCGTCGGCATAGACCGGGAGCCGGCGGTATTGGCATGGGCGCGCCGCCGCGGCGGCGAGCACGAACGGCTGCTGCTGTTGCAATCCGACGTCTTGCAGGCCCGGCGGGCGCCGCTCGCGGATGTCCTGGTCGCCATGAATTTCAGTTACTGGATATTCAAGGAGCGGGCGCTCCTGCGCCGGTATTTTCGGCGGGCGCGGGCGGGGCTGAAGCCGGGCGGGCTGTTTTTTCTGGACGCCTACGGAGGCAGCGAGGCGTACACGGAAATGGCGGAGGAGACGCGCTATCCGGGTTTCGTCTATATCTGGGATCAGGCGAGTTACAACCCCCTGGACGCCGGGGCCGTCTGTCATATTCATTTCCGCTTCCCCGACGGTTCCCTGCTGAAACGGGCCTTCAGCTACGACTGGCGCCTGTGGAGCCTGCCCGAGATCCAGGAGCTCCTGCGCGAGGCCGGTTTTGCCCGGGTCGCCGTGTATTGGGAGGGCGTTGGCCGCAACGGCAAGGGGAACGGGATCTACCGGCCGGTGCGCCGCGCCGATGCCGACCCGGCCTGGATCGCCTACATCGTTGCCGGCGCCGGCTGAGGCCGCCGCGCAAAAACCCGCTTTGGAGAAATAGGACATGCCTACTTGGGGCTTACACGTTACTCCCCCGCCCGTAGTTCCGCTCGCGCTTCTGTGGATAAATCTGTTGATAAGTATTTTGGGCGCTTGATGACGCTTGATAAGACAAAACACTAGAGCGTCTTGGCCTTGCTTTTCCTGTCCACGGACTATTAAGATTGCATGCATGTCCTGCGTCGGTGCGCTTGCGAGGGAATGTAAGCAGAGCTAATGGCTACTCATGAGCAAAATATCGTGGACTGGGAAATGGACCGGGAACAAAAACGCGCTATGTCGCCGAGGTTTCGTTCCGACTCGGAGCATAATCTGACGGGCGCTAAATTTCTGGCGGAAGAGATTGCTGTGCCGGCAACTGGCGCGGCGCGCGGGAGACTTGCCACTGCGACGATATACCGTTATCTCAGAAGAGACCACGGCTTCTTGCGCGGCCTTGTTCAAGGCATAGGCGCTTTGGGTGTTGCCGTGGGCGCTGTTGATTGTACAAAGAACAACATGCCGCGCTACCCAAGGGACGCGCTTTCGCTGGATCAAAAGCGCATTGGCGGCGACATGTGGAGAATATTGAGACGTTCTCGTAGAAGCGCGTGAAAAAAATAAATGACAAAAAAGAGGGCGAAAAGAAAAAGGGCGCAGTCAAAACTCCTTAGGTCAAACCCTAAACCCGTCGTCGAGAATGAGGAAGACGACGACAAATCTTCTGAGAAATCCGCCATCGTGGAAACCGTGGAAACCATGGCGGCGTCGTTTTCCGGCCCTCTTCCTCCCCCGGAGATGCTTCGGGCCTACGATGAGGTCTTGCCGGGAAGTGCGAAAGATTTCTTGGCAACGCTGAAGGTGGAACAAGCCCACCGCATT
>JAPPQA010000106.1 GCA_028817255.1 Gammaproteobacteria bacterium
GGCTTTGCCGGCGGTTATCGTCCAGATAATCATATTTTTTAGCCCTTCGACGGGTCTCGCCGCGGCGGCGCGGACGGATCTTCGCCCGCCTCTTGGGTAGAGGCCGCAGCGGGATTCCCCGGGAATTCTAGCAAGGACGGCGCCTTGCCGTATTTCCCCGGCGCGGGCCGTTGCCGTGCGGGCGGCGCGGCCCGCGGTCTGCCCCGCCAACGGGCGCCTCCGCCCGGCCCGGTTGCCGCCGCGCCGCGGCGTGCCGCGGGGAATGGGCGGATGAGGCGGCATTTTCCTATACCCGCGGGCCCCGCCCGCGGGTTCTTTGCTCCCTTGCGATGCCGCCTCCGGCACGAGCCCGGGCGCATATGCGCCAGCCCGCCGCACGGCGCGAAATCCTCGCGGCAGGCGAGTATAATGACCTTGCTGGCGCGCCAGTGCGGCAGCTTGCCGGGAGGCGGGGAGAGCGGACATGAGCGAGGCTAAGATCAGGATCACCGAATTGCTGGGAGACGGGATTGGCGCCGAATTGTGTCAGTCGGTGCATGCCGTCGCCGAGGCCCTGCCTATGGATATCGAGTTCGTTCCCATGGACCTCTCGCTGGCCAGCCGGGAGCAGTCGCCGCGGGAACTGTTCGACCGGGTCGGCGAATCCATGAACGAGACCAAGTTGGCGTTGAAATACCCGACCATCACCAGGACCACCAGCCCTAACGCCATCATCCGGCGCATATGCAACTTCAGCGTGATCTTGCGCCCTGTCATGTCTATCCGCGGCATCCAGTCGAACTTTAAGGAAGAGGTCTTCCTCTATATTGTGCGCATCGCCACCGGCGGCACCTACGACGACCCCGGCCGGCGAGTCGGCAAGGATGCGGCGATCTCGATACGTATTGTGGAGCGCGATCCTTGCCGCCAGGCGGCAAAGTTCGCCTTCTCCTTTGCCAGGAAAAAGGGCCTGCAGGTCACTTCTTCCTCCAAGCACACCATTCAGCGGGTGACGGACGGCCTGTTCCAGGAGGTGGTGGAGAAGGTGCACCGGGAGTTCCCTGAAATTCAGCACCGGGTGGAATTATTCGATGCCTTGTTGGCCAAGATCGTCATGCACCCGGAGGATTTCCAGGTGGTGTTGGTGCTTAACGAGTACGGCGACTTTCTCTCCGACATGGCTAGCGGGCTGGCCGGGAGTATCGGTACCGGCGCCAGCGGCAATTTCAGCTTTCGCGACGACGACCAGATAGATATTGCAATGTTCGACGCCTCCGGCGGCACGGCCCCGGATATCGCCGGGCAGGACAAGTGCAACCCCACGGGGATCCTTCTGGCCTTCGGGATGCTGCTGGATCATGTGGACCGCTACGACCTGGGCCACCGTTTGCGGCTGGCTTTGCTGGGGGCGATCGCCGATGGCGCGTGCACGGCGGATATGGGCGGTACCTTGGCCACTACGGAGTTCACCCGGACGGTCGTCGAACGCTTGCGTTCCGCGGAACAGGAAGTTCCCCCGCGAGCCGCTACTCCTGCCGGCAGTCTTTCCTGAAGGCCGGAGCGCCCCCGCGGCGCGCCTGCAAGAGGCGCGCGTCGGCGATGTCGGCGGGCAAGGGCTCAGGGTTTCATGCCGCGGCGCCGCGAGCGTTCATTGCTTCGGGCTCATGGCTTCAGCTTCATGGTTTCAGGCCGATTCCCCGAACCAGCAGCAACCAGGCGGTGAACCCCAGCCCCAGGGTGCACCCGGCGGTGATTGCCAGCGCGACCGCGACGTTGACGTCGGATACCCCCAAGAAGCCGTAGCGGAAGGAGTTGACCATGTAGAGGATGGGGTTCAGCCGGGATACGAGCTCCCAGAATTCCGGCAGCAGGGAGATCGAGTAGAAGACCCCGCCCAGGTAGGTGAGGGGGGTGAGTATGAAGGTGGGGATCAGCGAGATATCGTCGAATTTGTTGGCCAGGATCCCGTTGATCAGCCCTCCCAGCGCAAACAGGGCGGAGGCCATCGCCGCCGTGACCAGCATCAGCCAGGCGTTGTGTATATGCAGGTCCTGGAAGAACAGGGACACCGCTATGACGATCAGCCCCACCAGCAGCCCCCGGAATATCCCGCCGCAGGTGTAGCCGCACAGGATGACCAGGCAGGGAATGGGCGCGACCAGCATTTCTTCTATGTAGCGTTGGAACTTGGCGCTGAAAAAAGAGGAGGAAACATTGGCATAGGAATTGTTTATGATTGCCATCATGGCAATGCCGGGGGTGATGTATTCGATGAATCTGTGCCCCTGTATTTCCCCAATCCGCTGCCCAATCAGCGCCCCGAAGATCAGAAAGTAAAGCAGCGTGCTGATAATGGGCGGCAGGATGGTCTGCGTCCAGATCCGGCATAACCTGACGATTTCCCTGTGCATGATCGTTGCCAGGGCCACCCACGCGGTCCGGCCGACCGGCGGCAGGGGCTTAGCCGGCATGTCCGTTCTGTTTCAGCAGGCGCAGGAACAACTCCTCCAGCCGGTTCGATTTGTTGCGCATGCTGATCACTCCGATGCCTTTGCGGGACAATTCGTGGAACAGCCGGTTCAGTCGCGCGCTCTTGCTTACCTCCACCTGCACGGTGTTGGCATCCGCCAAGCTGATTTGGTATCCCGGTATCTCGGGCAACTCCCGCACTTCTTCGCTGGTGTCCAGCAGGAAGGTCTCTATGTCCAACTTGGCGAGCAGGCGCTTCAGGGTTGTATTCTCGACGATCCTGCCCTGGTCTATGATGGCGACATTGCGGCACAGGCGTTCCGCCTCTTCCAGGTAGTGCGTAGTGAGCACGATGGTGGCGCCGCCGCGGTTGAATTCCACCAGGAAGTCCCACAATTCCCTGCGGAATTCTACGTCCAGGCCCGCGGTAGGTTCGTCCAGGATGAGCAGGCGCGGTTCGTGTACCAATGCCCTGGCGATCATGAGTTTGCGCTTCATGCCGCCCGACAGTTGGCGCGAGACTTTGTCTCTCTTGTCCCACAGGTTGAGAACGCGCAGGTATTTCTCGGCGTTGGCGCGGGCGGCGGCGCGGGGCAGGCCGTAGTACCCGCCCTGGTTGACTACGATGTCCAGGCACTTCTCGAACAGCGAGAAGTTGATCTCCTGGGGCACGATGCCGAGCATTGCCTTGGCCTCGTTGGGCTGCGTATCCAGGTCGTATCCGAAAATGCGCACACTGCCGGAGGTCTTGCGGATCAGGGAGGTGAGGATGCCGATGGTCGTGGATTTGCCGGCGCCGTTGGGTCCCAGCAGGGCGAAGAAATCGCCTTCCGCCACGTCCAGGTCTATGCCCCGCAACGCCTCGAAACCGGGGCGGTATGTCTTGCGCAGCTTCTGGATGGAAAGTACCCGGTTCAAGGTTTTCCCGGGGCCTTGCTCAAGGCTGCGCTCAGGGTTGTGCTCGGGGTTGTTTTCAGGGGCTTGCCAGGGACGGCCAGGATTGGCCACGGATCTGCCCTCCGTACGCCGCTCACGCGGCGCGGACAGCGATGGAGACTGCTGGCGGGAGGGCGGCCGTCAGGTGCCTTTCGCTTTTTTGATCTTTGCCCGTTGCGACTTGCCGATCACCGCGATCGCATTGGCGAGCGCCGTGTCCCGTTTCAGCGCGATCCGGAAGTATTTCCTGGGGATCTTCAACAATCGGCAACGTGTCTTGCCACGTACGCAGGCGTTGCGTTTCCCCGTCTGATCCGGGAGCAGTGCGGATTCCCCGAAATACCTGCCTTTTCCCAGGGTGCCGAGGATTGCCTCCTCGCTGGAGTCGGTTTTCGCCGTAAAGACTTCCAGTTCCCCTTCGAGCACGACGTACATGTTCTGCGCCTTTTCTCGTTCCCGGATGATCATTTCGTCCGGTCCGATCTCCACGACTTCCGTCCATTCGCGGAAGTTCTTGACTTCGTCTTCGTTCAAGCCCTGGAACAGGCGCATGGTCTCGAGAATTTCCCGCACTTCCTTGTCTTGCGGCAGGTCGAGCATGGTGATTTGGGTGAAGGTCATGTCCAGGTCCCGCTTGACGTTGAGATCGACGTACTTTTTGTGCATGCGGAACAATGTGCTGGAGGCGATCGTGCGGGCGCTGGCGTTGCGCTTGCCGGGTCCGCCCGGGAGCAGGGCCTGCTCTCCGAAGAAGTCTCCTTTGTGCAGCGTCGCGATCGGTATCTCGCGGTCGCTGCCGACCACCTGCCGCCCGCTGGCCCCCCCTTTGACCAGAATCTCCACGCTGCCGTCGAGGATGATGTACATGCAGTCGGCATCCTCGGCCTCCTTCAGGATGTACGTCTTGGCGTCGAATTCCTCAATATCGTTTTCGGGCGCCTCCAGAATCTGCTCTATGGCGAGATCGGACAGCGGGCCGAGGATATCAATTCCCCGCAGCAGGTTCGGGTCCATTTTCGCTTTCATGTCGGGTTGCCTTGCTTGCGTCCAGTACGAGACGGGGCCCGGGGTGGATGCCTATGGAGAGCATTATGGCAAGATTCGGGCGCAAAGACAATCGGCCGGTCGCTCTGTGTAAGCCGTTTCGCAATCGAGGGGAAAAGATTCCCATCCCGCCATTCCCGCCCTTTATATGTTGCCTTCCGTCATTTATATGTTGCCTTCCGTCATTCCGGCCTCCTCCATGTCATTCTGGTCTCCTCCATGTCATTCCGGCGAAAGCCGGAATCCCGCATAGAAAGCGCGCGC
>JAPPQA010000107.1 GCA_028817255.1 Gammaproteobacteria bacterium
TCGGCAAGACGAGGGCGCAAGCCCGAAGTCGCGCCGGTGGGGGGAGCAGCTAAAACGCCTGTTGCGCCCCGCCGCCCAGGAGAGCCGCAAAGGGCGCCTACCCCCCACCGCGGCAGCCTGCGCCTGACGGCTTGTCTGCCGCGACTCCCCCTCAAGGGGGGAGTGATGGGAAGAATGAGGCGCGGGCGGAATCTACCCCCCATGGCGGGGCGGGAATCTTTTCCCCTCGATTGCGTAACGGCTAGGAGAGGGAAAGCCGCTCTTGACAGGTCTGGAAGAATCGCATCTATCCATCGCATCCATCGTAAGGAAAATCAGGAGGCCATACCATGATTGACACGCCACTTGCCTTTGCCCTGTTCTGCGCCGTTCTCGCGCTGTTCTACGGCGGCATATCCATACGCTGGGTGCTGGCGCAGCCCGCCGGCAACGAGCGGATGCGCGAGATCGCCACCGCCATCCAGCAGGGCGCCGCCGCCTATCTGAACCGGCAGTACTCGACCATCGCCATTGTCGGCGTCGTGCTGTTCCTGGTCCTGGGCCTGGCCCTGGACTGGTGGACGGCCTTCGGCTTCCTGGTCGGCGCCCTGTTCTCGGGCGGCGCCGGCTACATCGGCATGCACGTCTCCGTGCGCGCCAATCTGCGCACCGCCGAGGCGGCGCGCGCGGGACTGCCCAATGCCCTGCAGGTCGCCTTCCGCGGCGGCGCCATCACCGGTCTGCTGGTGGTAGGGCTGGGACTGTTGGGCGTCGCCGGCTACTACGCCCTGCTCCTGCTGGCCGGCCAGGGCAGCCACCTGGCGCCGCTGATCGGGTTGGGCTTCGGCGGCTCCCTGATCTCCATCTTCGCCCGTCTGGGCGGCGGCATTTTCACCAAGGGCGCCGACGTGGGCGCCGACCTGGTGGGCAAGGTAGAGGCCGGCATCCCGGAAGACGACCCCCGCAACCCCGCCGTCATCGCCGACAACGTCGGCGACAACGTCGGCGACTGCGCCGGCATGGCCGCCGACCTGTTCGAGACCTATGCGGTCACGGTGATCGCCACCATGCTGCTGGGCGAACTGCTGGGCATCCCCAACGCCGGCGTCTATCCCCTGGTGCTGGGCGGCATCTCCATCGTCGCCAGCATCATCGGCAGCCTGTTCGTGCGCACCGGCCAGGGCGGCGGCATCATGACGGCACTGTACCGCGGCCTCATCGTTTCCGGCGCGCTGGCCGCCGTCTGCTTCTATCCCGCCACCGTCTGGCTGACGCCGGTGCCGGCCTCGGAGGCATACGGCATCGGCGCCCTGTACGGCGCCGCCCTGATCGGCCTGGCGCTTACCGCCGCCATGGTCTGGGTCACCGAGTACTACACGGGCACCCAGTACGGCCCCGTGCAGCGGATCGCCGCCGCTTCCACCACCGGCCACGCCACCAACATCATCGCCGGCCTCGGCATATCCATGAAGGCCACCGCGCTGCCGGTGCTCGCCGTCTGCATCAGCATCTGGGGCGCCTTCCAGCTGGCCGGCCTGTACGGGATCGCCATCGCCGCCACCTCGATGCTCTCTATGACCGGCATCATCGTCGCGCTGGACGCCTTCGGCCCCATCACCGACAACGCCGGCGGCATCGCCGAGATGGCCGAACTGCCCGCCGACGTGCGCGCCGTCACCGACCCGCTGGACGCCGTGGGCAACACGACCAAGGCCGTCACCAAGGGCTACGCCATCGGCTCCGCCGGGCTCGCCGCCCTGGTTTTGTTCGCCGACTACACGCACACCCTGGAACACGCCGGCCGGGCGATCTCCTTCCAGCTCAACGACCCCGCCGTGATCATCGGCCTGTTTATCGGCGGCATGATCCCCTACCTGTTCGGCGCCATGGCCATGGAGGCCGTGGGCCGCGCCGCCGGCTCGGTGGTGCGGGAAGTGCGCCGTCAGTTCCGGGAGATCGCCGGCATCATGGAAGGCAAGGCCCGGCCCGACTACTCCCGCGCGGTAGATCTGCTCACCCGCTCCGCCATCCGCGAGATGATCGTCCCCTCCCTGCTGCCCGTCGCCGTGCCCATCGCCGTCGCCTTCGGCATGTCCTGGCTGATGGGCCCCGATGCCGGCCCCAAGGCCCTGGGCGGGCTGTTGCTGGGCTCCATTGTCACCGGCATCTTCGTCGCCATCTCGATGACGGCCGGCGGCGGCGCCTGGGACAACGCCAAGAAGTACATCGAGGACGGCCAGCACGGCGGCAAGGGCAGCGAGGCGCACAAGGCCGCCGTCACCGGCGACACCGTAGGCGACCCGTACAAGGACACCGCCGGCCCCGCCGTCAACCCGCTGATCAAGATCGCCAACATCGTGGCGCTGCTGATCGCGCCGCTGCTGTAGGAGGGTGGCGTTGTTGTAAGGCAATGGCGGGGCGGAGCGGGCATCGGGCGGCGGACTCATGCCGCCCCATGGTCCGGGGGCGCCCTGCCGCCTCGCGCATAAAGCATATATACTGCCCCTTATGAAGATGCCCCCCGCAACCGAAGCCAGCGAACAACAGGTTCATGGGGCCATCCCCACAGCCCGAGAGCGCCGCGAGCGCGCGAATTCCGAAGCAGTCCCTCCCTGGCCGGCGCCGCCTGGCCGCAGAGTGCGGGCCAGTACCGGCAAACGGCCCGAATGCCGGGACTTCATCCTCCCGCCTGCGCCGAACTCCCGGGCGCTATGGATCGTTTGGGCAGGGATACGGGCATGAAGCAAGGTTTGGCGATTAGTATTTTTTCCGGCGCCGGCGGCTTGGATGTCGGCGTGGATCAGGCGGGGTTTCGGACCATTTGCGCCATTGAAAAGGACCCGCATTGCACCGACACATTACGGGCAAACGCGAAACGGGGGAAACTCATAGTGGAGCTGGACGTTCGCGCCATTGACCCCGCCGGGCTTATGGGCGCATTGGGCTTATCGCGGGGAGAATTGTCTTTGATCCATGCCGGCCCTCCTTGCCAGCCCTTTTCTCAAGCCGGCAAGAAAAAAGGCATTCACGATGAGCGCGGCCCCCTTATCTTCGAAGTCGCTCGCTTTGCCGAGGCCGCCCTGCCCGAAGCCATACTCATAGAACAAGTGGACGGCATTCTTAAGTCCGGCGGAGTCATCGAGGAATTGCTGAAAAGACTCAAGAAATTAAATTACGGGGTGAGTTTGCGCGTCATGAACGCCGCCGACGCTGGGGTTCCGCAGATTCGACGGCGCCTTATAATCACCGCGATACAAAACCAAAACCCTGCATTACAGATGTCCATATCCAAGACCCCGCCTACAGTCGCGGACGCGATCAGCGATTTGCCGAAGCCCGTTTCCGCCGAAGGCGAGGACGCATCCATCGAAAATCACATAGACAAAACTCCCCTGCGCGATCGGGAAAGGATTTCTTTTGTTGGCGAAGGCTCATGGCTTGCCAAAGAAAAGAGCGCGCCTCCCGACATTCGCCGCAACTTGACGCGCAAAGACACCACCAAGTTTCGCCGTTTGGCATGGAATGAGCCGTCGCTCACGCTTCGATGCGGGGAAATCTTTTACCACCCCCGCGAGAATCGCTACCTTACGCCCAGAGAATATATGCGTATTCAAGGATTCCTCGACAATTACGTGCTCCGGGGTCCGATCCGGGGCCGCACCGGACAGGTGACCAACCTTGACCAGCATCGGCAGGTTGCCAACTCCGTTCCTCCTCCTCTGGCAAAAAGGGCCGCCCAGGCGATTAAATCCCAGTTGTGCCAGTAGTCGCGGAATTTTTCGGCTACGCGCCAAACGACGAATCCGCAAACGCCGGCAGTTCCAGAAAAGGCGCGCATTGTCCTTTTATGCAAGCCAAATGCGATGGCGGAGGGAATCGCGATATGGCAAGCGTGAACCTGGAACGGGACCATGTATTGAGAGGCGCTTTCGATAAAGGGGTCGGCGATGTGGCGCCCTGCGGCATCTGCTCAATAACAACGAAAAAGCACCCCTCCCCATGGATTATATGCCCCCGCCGCATTCTTTATCTTGGCGGACAACCGGCAAACCAGGGCGATGTTTTCCGGCATGTCTTCAATCTTGCCGGTCACCGTTCGGGAAGCATGGTCGCGGTTTGGCCGGAAGTCTCCGTGCGGGCGGAAAGCGCCGGCAGAAAATTTCAATACACTTTCGATTATATCGTCCGCGGCATGAACGGCAAAAACCAGCCTTGCGGCCCGCCCCTGATTATCGAAAACATGACGTGCAGCACCAGTGGCGGCAACCGGAGCCGCGGGACGGATATTCGGACGGTGTTTAGAAAAACCGTTCTGCAACAAGACGCGGATGCGCCGAATGTAAATATTCGGCAGGTGTGGGCGAGGATGGCCAGCCAATTAATTGCCAAGTCGGAAGCGGCCATGGAATGGGGCGGGCAAACGATTTGGATCGTGCAGGACCGCCTGATGGATTACATACGGAACACAACAGGGTTGAAGGCCGATTCCCTGTGCAGCAACAGCCTAAAAGAAGTCAATATTCTCTCGGTAGGATACGGCAAGGCGCCGCGGTCCGGCATTCGCAAACTCAATCGAATTGTGCTGTATGCCGGGCCCATTGCCCCCGGCAAAAACAAGCAGCCGTGTTTTATGGACATCGTCCGTGCCCCGTATTGTCCGCCTCTCGGCTCCCTGAACAAGGTGCTGGAAGGGCGTTCTCCTGTAGTGTTGAAAATTCCCTGACAAAGGAATCCGTCTCTGCGGGGGAAGATATTTTTTCCTCCTGCCGCATTACGGGCGCATCAATTGTTACAACCGGGTTATTGGGCGGAACGAGTCAGAACCGGGACCAAAATCAGGACGCAGCGGCGATTTCCATTGGACATCTTTTCCCCTGAAAAGCGAAGAGAAATTATGCAGCGCGTCCGGCTCAGGAACACGGCTCCAGAGAGAGCCGTGCGCTCCATCCTGCACCGGTTGGGATTCCGGTTCCGTCTGCATGCTCGAAAATTGCCGGGCAAACCGGATATCGTTTTGCCTAAATACAATACCGTTATTTTCGTACACGGCTGTTTTTGGCACCGGCATGTCGGTTGCCCGCGAGCCAGTACCCCGGCAAGCCGCCAGGAATACTGGCTGCCGAAGTTCCAGAGGACCGTTCAGCGCGACAAGGAGAACCGGCAGAAAATCCGCGGGCTTGGGTGGAACGTAATCACGGTCTGGGAATGCGAGTTGAAAAAACCGGAATCGCTGACGGATAAACTGGAAACGCTGATCCGGCATGCCTCGCCGCATTTCCCTGTAACTCCCCTGCCTTTGGCGAAAGCGGCGGAACAATCCGGCAAATACAGAACCGACAAAAAAGGCTAACAGTCTATCAAACCAAAGCAGCAATGTCCTATTTTGCTGAGGGGTCGGCGGCGCCGAGGTAACCGGGATTCCAGCGCCTCCAGGGGTGGCTGGGCGGCGGTTGGCGGCGGACGATGCGGTCCACCCGGGCCGCCACTTCTTTGGCATGGGCAA
>JAPPQA010000108.1 GCA_028817255.1 Gammaproteobacteria bacterium
ACGCTGGATTCCCGCCCCTGTTCAAGCCAGGGGCAGGCTCTGCGCGGGAATGGCGAGGGGGGGGCATGGGAATGGCGGAGTAGGCTTTATTCGCTGGATGCCCATAGGGTTTTTGCACAGACTGGAAAGCCGGAATCCAGCGCAAATAGAGCGCGGTACGCGCACATTCGCGCAATGGCGGCGGCAGGCGGCGGCGGCGCGAGTATATGGCTGTCCGCCGCGCCCTCGCTCCGCCCTGAAGGAGCGCGAAGCGCGCGCTTTATACGCTGGATTCCCGCCCCTGTTCAAGCCAGGGGCAGGCTCTGCGCGGGAATGGCGAGGGGGGGCATGGGAATGGCGAGGGGGGCATGGGAATGGCGGAGTAGGCTTTATACGCTGGATGCCCGCGGGGTTTTTGCACAGAGGGTTTACGGTGGCCCCGTCCGCTATTTGTAGTGCTGCCGCATCCTATGGTATAAATCGCCAGCTGAGTCCGCAAACGGCGGGCCGGATGTTGCGACTATGACACAAATCACCATGCGCGAGATGATTGATGCCGGGATGCATTTTGGGCACCAGGCCTGCTACTGGCATCCGAAAATGGCCCCGTATCTGTACGGCGAACGCAACCGCCTGCATATCATAGACCTGGAGAAGACCCTGCCGCTCTACCGGGAGGCCCTGGTCTTTTTGGGCAAGGTGGCGGCGCGCAAGGGGGTGGTGCTTTTCGTAGGCACCAAACGGGTCGCGCAGGCGGCGGTTGCGGAGGAAGCGGCGCGTTGCGGCATGCCCTATGTAAACCAGCGTTGGCTGGGGGGATTGTTGACCAACTTTCGGATTGTCAGGAAATCCATCGATCGGCTCCGCGAATACACGGCTCAGGAGGAGAGCGAGGCGCCGGCCCCGGAGAAGATGACCAAGAAGGAGCGGTTGCGCCACCAGCGCGCCCTTGACAAATTGCGCCACAACTTTGAGGGAGTGCAGGCCCTGGAACAACGGCCGGACGCGCTGTTTGTCATTGACGTGAACTTTGAACGCATCGCCGTGCGCGAGGCTCGGCGGACGGGGGTGCCGGTGGTGGGCGTGGTGGACAGCAACAGCGACCCGGACGGCATAGATTACGTGATTCCGGGCAACGACGACTCCGGCCGCG
The DNA here is from genome assembly GCA_028817255.1 of Gammaproteobacteria bacterium. Taxonomy (NCBI): domain Bacteria; kingdom Pseudomonadati; phylum Pseudomonadota; class Gammaproteobacteria; order Candidatus Porifericomitales; family Candidatus Porifericomitaceae; genus Candidatus Porifericomes; species Candidatus Porifericomes azotivorans. The sequence goes on from JAPPQA010000108.1 coordinate 1,133, forward strand.
CCGTACGCCTGTATCTGCGGGGGGTGGCGGATGCCATTTTGGAGGCGCAACGCCGGGAGATCGAGCGCGCGGCGGATGCGGACGAGTTTACGGAAGTCAGCGAGGGCGGCGGCGCGGACGCCGCGCGACCGGTCAATGCCGCCGGTGCGCCCTGAATCGCGCCCTGAATAGTATTGCGCCATAGTATTGCGCCGCTTGCCGCGCAGTCGGCATGAGGGCAGGGGAGCAGTGGAAGCAATGGAGATCGCAACGGCCAAGGTAAAGGAACTGCGCGCCCGTACAGGCGCCGGAATCATGGACTGCAAGCGTGCCTTGCAGGAAACGGAGGGCGACCTGGACCGGGCCATGCAGGCCATGCGCGTGGCGGGCAAGACGCAGGCGGAACGCCGTGCCGGCCGCATCGCAGCCGAGGGGGCGGTCCTGGTCCGTGCCGAGGGCCATTTGCTGCTGGAGGTTAATTGCGAAACCGATTTTGTCGCTCGTTCCCCGGATTTTCAGAGATTTATGGAGGGCGTTGCCGACAGTATTCTGGCGGCGGCCCCCGCCGACCTCGCTGCCCTGAACGAGGCGCCCTTTCGGAACGGAGACCTCAGCGTGGAGGAGGCGCGTTGCGAACTGGTATCCAAGATCGGGGAGAACGTCACGATTCGCCGTTTCTTCCGCATGAGCGAAGTATGCGGCCAGGTCGGAGGGTACCAGCACGGGAACCGTATCGGGGTGCTGGTGGATGTGCAGGGCGCCGCCTCCGGGAGCGCCTCCGGGAAAATGACGGAATTGGCCCGCGATATCGCCATGCATATCTGTTGGGGGAGGCCCGTCTGCGTCGGCGAGCGGGACATGCCCGCGGAACTGCTGGAACGGGAGCGCAAAATTTTGGTCGAGCAGGCGGAGCAGAGCGGGAAGCCGGCGCCGATCATGGAGAAGATCATCGCTGGCCGATTGCAGAAGTTCTTGCAGGAGGTCACCCTTCTTGGCCAGGGTTTTGTCAAGGATCCCGAGCGATCCGTAGCCGCCGTGCTGGACGAAGCCGCCGCCACCGTTCACAGCTTCGCGCGCTACGAGGTCGGCGAAGGGCTGAAGAATGGCGACTGACTCCTCCGGCTAGTCCGCGGGGGTTCTTAACTTTGCCCAAGGCCGCTGGAAAGGCCCTTTACAGGCGGATCCTTATCAAGCTCAGTGGGGAGGCGATGTGCGAAGATGCCGGTTTCGGCATCTCTCCCGAGAAGATGGACCGCTTTGCCGGAGAGATCGAGGTGCTGCTTGGGCAGGCGGACTGCCAGGTTGCGCTGGTGATCGGCGCTGGCAACATCCTGCGGGGGTCCGATCTCACCGCGGCTGGCGTGGACCGCGTGACCGCCGACCAGATAGGGATGCTGGGCACCGTCATGAACTGTCTGGCCATGCAGGATTCTCTGGAGCGTCGCGGCATGCCCGCCCGGGTGATGTCGGCCGTGCAGATCCACGAGGTCTGCGAAGACTACGTGCGCCGCCGCGCGATCCGGCACCTGGAGCGAAAGCGGATCGTGTTGTTCGCGGCGGGGCTGGGCAATCCTTTTTTTACCACCGACACGGCGGCCAGCCTGAGGGCCGTCGAGATCGGCGCCGACCTGCTGATCAAGGCTACCAAGGTGGACGGCATCTATTCCGGCAACCCCTCTCAGGACCGGGGCGCCCGCCGCTACCGGAGTTTGCACTACGACGAGGTCCTGGAGCGCCGGTTGCAGGTGATAGATGCCACCGCCGTGGTCTTGTGCCGCGACAATGACATGCCGTTGCGGGTCATTGACATGAACCGTCGGCAGTCCTTTCTGCGCGCCGTCCAGGGCGATGACGAGGGTACGCTGGTCTTCAGCGCCGGGAGGGCGTCGTGATAGACGAGATTGTCCGCCGCGCCGAACAGCGCATGGGCAAGAGCGTGGAGTCCCTGCGCCGGGGGTTGCAACGATTGCGTACCGGCCGCGCCCACCCCGATCTGCTGGAATCGCTCCGGGTCAGCAGTTACGGCACCGAGATGTCGTTGCGGCAGGTCGCCAAGGTAAGCGTCGCCGATGCCCGCACCCTGCTGCTGAACGTCTGGGACAAGGGCCTGGTGGAGTCGGTCGAACGGGCGATCCGGGACTCCGACCTGGGCCTGAACCCGGTTGCGGCGGGCCTGTCCATCCGTGTTCCTTTGCCGCCGCTCAGCGAAGATCGGCGCCGGGAGTTGGCGCGGCTGTCCCGCGCCGAGGCCGAGCAGGCGCGGGTGGCGGTGCGCAATATTCGCCGTGACGCCGTCAAGGAAATCAAGGGGCTGGGCGAGGACCAAGGCGCCGGCCAGGACGTCCGCCGCCGCGGCGAAGAAAGCCTGCAGCGGGCCACGGACGACTCCGTGGCCCGCATTGACGCCATTCTCGCCGAAAAGGAAAAGGAATTGCTGGAGTTTTAGTTCGTGCCATGAGCTACTCTTCGTTGCATCGTTTTGCCCCGGCCGTTGCGTCCGGGGGACTGGGAGAATTGCAGCACTTGGTGTTCATCATGGACGGTAACGGCCGTTGGGCCCGGCGCCGGGGATTGCCGCGGGTCGCCGGCCATCGCGCTGGCGTAGAGACTCTGCGCCGGATGGTGCGTCTGGTTCTCGCCACTCCGGTGCGGGCGCTTACGGTCTTCGCCTTCAGCAGCGAAAATTGGCACCGGCCCCGCGGCGAGGTGCGCCGCCTGCTCGAATTATTCCGGGAATCGCTGCAACGGGAGTTGAGCGAACTCTGCGACCGGGGCATACGCCTGCGCTTCATCGGCGGGCGGGAGCCTTTCCCCGCGGCCCTGCGCCGCTCCATGGCCGAAGCGGAGCGGAACACCCGTGACAATGATCGGTTGCAGCTCACGGTTGCCGTCAATTACGGCGGCCGCTGGGACATCGCGCAGGCTTGTCGCAAGCTGTCGCAACAGGCGCTGGCAGGCCGCCTGTCTCTCGCGGAGATAGACGAATCCCTGATCGCGGGGCAACTATCTCTTGCGGATCTGCCGGACCCGGACCTCCTGATCCGTACCGGCGGAGAGCAACGGATCAGCAATTATCTGCTATGGCAGATGGCCTACACGGAGTTGTACTTCACGGATCGGCTGTGGCCGGACTTCGCCGCCGCGGACCTGGAGAGCGCCCTCTCCTGGTATGCCGGCCGCCAGCGTCGCTTCGGGGGCCTGGATGCTCCGGAGCGGGAACGGGAACGGGAATGTTCCGGCGCCTGATCACGGCGGTGGCGCTGGCCGTGCCTTTGCTGGCGCTGGTTTTGTGGGCGCCGGCGCCCCTGCTGGCTGCGTTCCTGGCCGTCTTCGTGGCTGTGGGCGCCTGGGAATGGCTGCGCCTGTGCGGCATATCCGGAACCGGCCCCGGTCTCGCCTACCTGCTGTTGACGCTGGCGCTTATGGGCCTGCTCTATCCCTTGCGCGGGCAGCCGGGCGGCGTCGCGCTGGTGGCCGTAGGCGCCGCCTGGTGGTTGACGGCCCTGCCGTTGCTCCGGTACCGGGCGGCGACCGCGTACCGGCGCGGCACACGCCGGTACGCCCATGCCGGCCTGGGCTGGCTGGCACTGTTGCCGGCCTGGGTCGCCTTGCTTTGGTTGCACGGCCTCTCTCCCCGCGGGCCGTTCCTGCTGCTCTACCTGCTGATACTGGTATGGACGGCCGATAGTGCCGCCTATCTGGGCGGCCGGCTCTGGGGGTGCCGCCCGCTGGCGCCGTCCATAAGCCCGGGCAAGACTTGGGAAGGCGCGTTCAGCGCCGCCGCCGCTGTAGTCTTGCTGGCCGCCGCCGGCGCCGCCTGGCTGGGGGAGGGGCGCCCGCTGGCATTCTTGTTGCTGAGCCTGGCGGCATTTTTCTTCAGTATCGTCGGCGACCTGCTGGAAAGCAGGCTGAAGCGCAGCGCGAAACGCAAGGACAGCGGCTCTCTTCTGCCCGGGCATGGCGGGGTGCTGGACCGCATTGACAGTCTGGCGGCGGCCGCGCCGATCTTCGCCAGCGGCCTGTGGTTGTTGCGCAGAGTGACGTGATCGCGGTCAGCGTACTCGGTTCGACCGGCAGCGTGGGGCGCAATACCCTCGACGTTCTGGCTCGGCACCGCGACCGCTACCGGGTGGCGGCCCTGGCGGCCGGCAGCGACGCGGAGCGGCTGCGGGAGCAATGCCGGCAATGGCAGCCGGACTGCGCGGCGCTGGCGGATGCCGCGGCGGCGGCCCGCCTGCGGCAGAGCTGCCCAGGGCTTGAGGTGTTGTCGGGGGCCGAGGGGATAGCCGCGGCGGCGGCGCTGCCGCAGGCGGATTGCGTGGTCGCCGGCATTGTCGGCGCCGCGGGGCTGCTGCCTACCCTGGCGGCGGTGCGGGCGGGCAAGCGGGTGATCCTGGCGAATAAGGAAGCCTTGGTCATGACCGGCGGCCTGTTGCGCCGGGAGGCCGCCGGCAGCGGCGCCCGGCTGCTGCCCATTGATAGCGAGCACAATGCCGTATTTCAATGTCTGCCGAGGGATGCGGCGGATACCGGCGCCGCCGCTGCCGGTGTCCGCCGCATCCTGTTGACTGCCTCTGGCGGCCCCTTTCTCTCCATGCCGCCGGCCGAGTTGGAGGGCGTCACCCCGGAGCGGGCCTGTCAGCACCCCAACTGGGCGATGGGGCGCAAGATCTCCATAGATTCCGCCACCATGATGAACAAGGGCCTGGAGGTGATCGAGGCCTGCCTCCTATTCGACTTGTCGTTGCCGCAGGTGGACGTGCTGGTCCACCCGCGCAGCATCGTCCATTCTCTGGTCGAGTATCGGGACGGCTCCGTGCTGGCGCAGCTGGCCAGCCCGGATCTCCGCATTCCGATCGCCCACGCGCTGGCCTGGCCCGGTCCCCGCATCGAGTCCGGCGGTCGGCGCCTGGACCTGCTCACTTGCGGCCCCCTGGTTTTCGAGGCCCCGGACCCGGTCCGTTTTCCCTGCCTGCGCCTGGCCCGCGAGGCGATGCGTGAAGGGGGCACGGCCACGGCGATCCTCAACGCCGCTAACGAGGTCGCCGTGGACGGTTTTCTCAAGGGGCAGCTGCGCTTTACCGGGATCGCCGCGGTGGTCGAGGATACGCTGGAAAAGCTGCGCGCCGAGCAAACGGACGATTTGGAGCGGATCATGGGCGCGGACGCGGCGGCGCGCCGTTGCGCCGGGCGCATACTGGAGCAGCGCGCGCCATGATTCAGTTCCTGTATTCCCTGTTGGCCTTTTTGGCGACGGTCAGCTTGTTGATCGCCTTCCACGAGTATGGCCATTTCCTGGTGGCGCGCTGGAACGGCGTGCACGTTCTGCGGTTTTCTATCGGCATTGGCCCTGCCGTCTGGAAGCGCCGGGACGCCGAAGGCACGGAATGGGTGGTGGCGGCCCTGCCGCTGGGCGGCTACGTGCGCATGCTGGACGAGCGCGAGGGTGCCGTGCCCGAGCAGGAACTGGATCGCGCCTTTAACCGCAAGTCCCTGGGGCAACGCTGCGCGATCGTGCTGGCCGGGCCGTTGTTTAACCTGCTGGCGGCGGTGCTGGCCTTCACCCTGGTGTATATGATCGGCGTCACCGGCCTGCGTCCCGTGGTGGAGGACATATTGCCGGATTCGCCCGCTGCCCGCGCCGGACTGGCGCCCGGTCAGGAGATCTTTGCCGTGGCCGGCCGCCCGGCGTCCAGCTGGAGGGCCGTTAACGAGGCCCTGTTGCGGTCCCTGATCGCAGGTGCGCCCGTTGCCGAACTGAGCGTCGCCGCCGTCGCCGAAGAACGCTACCTTGTGGCGGTGTCTCTGGACGGGGTCTCGTTGGACACCTTGTCCCAGGAGACGCCCCTGGAATTGCTTGGCGTCCAGCCGCGCCTGCCGGCGCCGAAGGCCGTTTTCGATACGGTGGAACCCGGCAGTCCGGCGGACCGCGCCGGCCTGCTGCCCGGCGACCGAGTGGTTGCCGCGGCGGGGAGGCCCTTGCTCTACTGGCAGGATTTTTCCCGGGCGGTCCGGGAGCACCCCGCCGGCACCCCCCTGTCCCTGGAAGTGATGCGGCAGGGCCGGCGGCTGTCCGTGGAACTGCTCCCGGCGCGGACGGAGGAAGGCCGGGGACGCATCGGGGTGGGGCTGCGCGCGGATGCGGCGCAGCTGGCCGAATTGCGCCGGGAACTGGAGCGGGTGGAATCGTATTCGTTGTTCCCGGCGCTGGGACAGGCGCTGCGGCGCACGTGGGATATTTCGGTATTGACCCTGCGGGTGCTGGGGCAGATCGTCGTCGGCCGCGTCTCCGCGGACAACCTGAGCGGGCCGGTGGGGATCGCCTATTTCGCGGGCGTCAGCGCCCTGCAGGGGCTGTCTTCCTTCTGTACCTTCCTGGCCGTGGTCAGTATTGGCCTGGGGATCTTCAACTTGTTGCCCATCCCGATCCTGGACGGGGGACACCTGTTGTATTACTTGATAGAATACCTGAAAGGGAGCCCCTTATCCGATTTCCAACAGGCCGCGGGCCAGCGATTGGGGCTGTTTCTTTTGCTGGGGTTGTTTCTTCTGGTTTGTTACAACGATTTTCTCCGGCTGGCATGATGAAAGAATGGGCTATGCGCCAGCAGATGCGCTTTCGGACCAGCGTTGTGCTGTTCGCGCTGGCGTTGTCGGCGGCGGCGTCGGCCGAGCCATTCGTTATCAAGGACATACAGGTGAAGGGTCTGCGGCGCATTACCGAAGGGACAGTGTTTAACTACCTGCCGTTTAAGGTTGGCGACCTGTTCTCCGAAGATGACACGGCGGTGGCGATCCGCGCCCTGTACGGCACCGGCTTCTTCGACGATGTGCGGCTGGAGCAGCAGGGCGACGTGCTGGTCGTGATCGTTCAGGAGCGGCCCGCCATAGGGAGCATCTCCATCACCGGCAACGAGGACATCAAGACGGAAGACCTGCTTAACGGTCTGCGCGAACTCGATTTCGTAGAGGGCAGGGTGTTTGACAAGTCGCAACTGGATCGGATCGAGCAGGAGCTGGCGCGGCAATACCTTGCCTTGGGCAAGTATTCCATGAGCGTGGACTCGACGGTAACGCCGCTGGAGGACAATCGGGTGGCGATCGCCCTGGAGATATTCGAGGGCGAGAAAGCGAAGATCCGCCGGATCAATATCGTCGGCAACGAGGATTTTTCCGAGAAGGAGTTGCTGAAGCAGTTCAAATCTTCCACTCCCGGCATGTTCTCTTTCCTGTTCGGCGGCGGCCAATACTCGCAACAAGTCATGGCTGCCGACCTGGAGACCCTGCGCTCCTTCTACCTGGACCGCGGCTACCTGCGTTTCAATATAGACTCCACCCAGGTCACCATCAGCCCGGACCGGCAGCAAATTTTCGTGACTATCAATATCGGCGAAGGCGAGCAGTACACGGTGTCGGACCTCCGCCTGTCCGGAGATATACTGGTCCCGGAACAGGAACTGTTCGAGTTGGTTGACATCAAGCGGGGAGACCTGTTTTCGCGCAAGCAGACCAGCGCCAGCAACGAGCGGATCGCCAATCGTCTGGGAGACGAAGGCTTCGCCTTCGCCAATGTCAGCGTCGTGCCGGACATAGATGACGACGACAACACGGTGGCGGTCACCTTTGCCATAGACTCCGGCCGCCGCGTCTATGTGCGGCGTATTCTGTTCGCCGGCAATCACCGCACCCGCGACGAAGTGTTGCGCCGCGAGATGCGCCAGCAGGAAGGCGCCTGGAGCTCCACCAAAAAGATCGAGCGAGGCCGGGTGCGTCTGGAGCGGTTGGGCTTCTTCCAGGGGGTCAACGTCGAGACGCCGGAGGTGCCGGGCGTGGATGACCAAGTGGATGTGCGCTACACGGTGACGGAGCGTCCCGCCGGCAACCTGCTGGCGGGGATCGGGTTCTCGCAGAATCAGGGTCTGATCCTGCGCACCAGCATTACCCAGGACAACTTCCTGGGTTCCGGCAACCGGGTCAACTTTACCTTCAACAATAGCGACGTGAGCAGGAGCTTCGCCCTGGGCTATCTCAACCCCTACTACACCATAGACGGCGTGAGCCGCGGCTTCGATTTTTCCTACCGGGACCTGGACTCCGAGGACGCCAACATCTCGGATTACGACGCTGAGATATTCGGCTTAAGCGTCAACTTCGGCCTCCCTGTCAGCGAGTACAATTTCTTCGATGTGGGGCTTGATTACGAACAAACCTCCATCCAGCCCGGCAGTAACGCCGGCGATCTGGTGAACGATTTCATCCGCGAAGAAGGCAGGGAATTCGATCTGCTGCGCCTCTCCGGGCGCTTTACCTACGATACCCGCAACCGGGCGATCCTCCCCGACCGGGGCACGCGGCACCGGTTTCGCTCGGAGCTGGGTCTGCCCGCCTTCGGCGGCAGTGCGGTAAATTTCTACAAGGTGGATTATCGTGCCGACTGGTTTATCCCCATCGGGGAGAAATACACCCTGCGACTCCAGAGCGATATGGGCTACGGGGGCGGTTACGGAGGCACCAGTCGGTTGCCTTTCTTCGAGCATTTCTACCTGGGCGGGCCGCGTTCGTTACGCGGCTTCGAGGAGAATACCGTGGGCCGCCTGGACGCGAATCGGAATGCCTTGGGCGGCAACCTGAAGCTGTTCGGCAGTACCGAGTTAATCCTGCCGCTGCCGTTTCTTGAGGATATCCAGCAGCTGCGCGTCACCTCGTTCTTCGATTTCGGCAACGTCTATGATCTTGAGGAGGAATCGCTGGATCTGGGGCAGTTGCGCTACTCGGTGGGCCTGAGCGGGATCTGGATCTCTCCCGTGGGCATCCTGAGTCTGAGCCTGGCATCGCCGATCGGCAGTAAAAGCGGCGACCGAACGCAGGGGTTTCAGTTTACCTTTGGGACTTCGTTTTAAGGAGGATAAAAGAGTTTGAATCTGAAGGCATCGCATGTTTTTTCCCTGTTGTTGACGGGGTTTCTGGTCACGCCGGCGGCAGCGGAAGATTACCGGATCGGGGTGGTCGATCTGATACGCATCCTGGAGGGTTCTCCCCAGGCGGCCGAGGCGCGCGAGCGGATCGAGAAAGAATTCGCGTCCAAGGAACAGGAGGTGACGGCGTCGCAGCGGCGGTTGCGCGAGATGGAAGACAAGCTGGCCAAGGACAGCGCCGTGATGACGGAGGCCGACCGGCGCGAACTCGAGCGGCAGGTGATCTCCAAGCGCAGGGAGATCAACCGTCTCCAGGAGGAGTACCGGGAAGACCTGAGTTACCGCCGCAACGAGGAACTGTCCAAGATCCAAAAGACCATTCGGGAGGTCATCCAGGGCATTGCTCAGGACCAGGGCTACGACCTGATCCTGGGCGAGGGACTGATCTACGTGGATTCCAAGCTGGATATCACCGATGCCGTACTGAAGAAATTGGAACAGAACCGAGCCGAGGAAGAAAAGCGCCGCGGGCAAGAGGGCGCCGCGGAAGACGGCGAAGAGGCGGAGTAGAGCAATGGTCTGCACGACCTTGGGCGAACTGAGCCGCCGCATCGGCGCCAATTTGCGAGGCGACCCGGGGCGCGGGATTAAGGGTGTGGCCACTCTGGATGCGGCCGGGGAGGGTGAACTCTCTTTCCTTGCCAACCGGGCCTACAAGCGGCACCTGGCGAATACCCGGGCAGCGGCTGTGATCCTGGCGCCGCGGGATGCGCCCGACTGTCCGGTGGACGCCCTGGTTACCGCGGAACCTTACCTGGGCTACGCGCGCGCCGCTCAATTCTTGTTCCCCGTTCCTGCCGTGCGGAGCGGTATCGCCTCCAGCGCCGAGATCGCAGGCGATGCGCGGATCGATCTCACCGCTTATGTGGGGCCGCGCACCGTGGTCGGGGCAGGAGCCCGCATCGGTGCGCGCGCCTGCCTGGGGCCGGGCTGTATCGTCGGCCCCCGGGTCGAGGTCGGCGCCGACACCCGGCTGATGGCCAATGTCACGTTGCTGGAGGGGACCCGGATCGGCGGCGGCGGACTGTTCCACCCGGGCGCCGTGATCGCTGCCGAAGGCTTCGGCTTCGCCTGTGACAAAGGCACCTGGATCAAGATTCCGCAGTTGGGGGGCGTGACCATCGGAGACAACGTCGAGATCGGCGCCAACACCACGATTGCCCGCGGCACCCTGCGTGACACGGTCATCGGGGACGGCGTGAAGATCGACAACCAAGTGCAGATTGGGCACAATGTCCGCATCGGCGCCAACACCATCATCGCGGGTTGCGTCGGTATCGCCGGCAGTGCCCGGATCGGCAGGGATTGCCGGATCGGAGGGGGCTGTGCGGTGAATAGCTACGCGGAGATTGCCGACGGAGTTTTTCTGGCGGGTCGGACGGCGGTGCATCGCTCGATCTCCAGGGCCGGCGCTTATGCCTCTGGCACCATGGTGACGGACCTGGCGACCTGGCGGCGCAACGCCGTGTGGATGCAGCATTTGCACCAGTCGTTGCGTGACATGCAGGAGCGTATCGCTGCCCTGGAGGCTCGCGCAAGGCGGGGTGCGGGAGGCGCGCAATGAACACTACCCTGGAGGAGTGCCAGCAAATGTCTCTCGGCGTCGAGGAGATCGAAAAACTGGTGCATCACCGTTATCCGTTCCTGTTCATTGACAAGGTGATCGGCTGCCAGCACGGCAAGTACCTGCAAGCGATCAAAAGCGTTACCGCGACCGAACCCTTCTTCCAGGGCCACTTCCCCGGCCGGCCCATTATGCCCGGGGTGCTCATCGTCGAGGCGATGGCGCAGGCCGCCGGCGTGCTGATCTCGCTGTCCTTCCGCGACCAACTGGCGGTGGGCGATAGCCCCCCCCTCTACTACCTGGTAGGCATAGACAAGGTGCGCATCTCCCGGCCGGTGGTCCCCGGCGACCGGCTGTTGTTGGAGGTGCGCGTCGAGCGCATCCGGAGCCGGCTGTGCATCTTTTCCACCTCGGCGAGCGTGGACGGGGAGACAGTCGCCACCGCTGAACTGAGGAGTACCTTCTCCGAGAGAGGCGGCAGTTGATCCACCCGTCGGCGATCGTTCACCCGGATGCCCGCATCGCCGAAAGCGCCTCCATAGGGCCGTACGCGGTCATTGAGGAGGGCGTGGAGATCGGCGCCGGTACGCGCGTCGATCCCTTTACCGTGATTCGCGGTCCCACCCGGATAGGCCGCGACAATCGCGTTCACCAGTTCTGTTCCCTGGGAGACGACCCGCAGGATAAAAAATACCGGCCGGGCGAACATTCGGAACTGCTGATCGGCACCGGCAACGTGATCCGCGAATATTGCTCGATCAACCGCGGCACCGCCGCCGGCGGCGGCCGCACCATGATCGGAGACGGCAATTGGATCATGGCCAATGTCCATATTGCCCATGACTGCATCGTCGGCAACCAGGGCGTATTCGCCAATCATGCCACCTTGGCTGGCCATGCCGTCGTCGAGGACCACGTGACCCTGGGCGGGTTCACGGGGGTGCGGCAATTCTGCCGCATCGGCGCCTACGGCTTCACCGCCGCCTTTTCTTTGGTTAACCGCGATATCCCCCCCTACTTGAGCGTATCCGGGAACAAGGCGCACCCCATGGGACTCAATCAGGAGGGCCTGCACCGACACGGTTTCGAGGCAGAGCGGATTGCTACGCTGAAGAAGGCCTACCGGCTGTTGTACCGCGAGGGATTGCGCTTGTGCGAGGCCCTGGAGCGGCTGGACGAATTGGCCTCGTCGTCGGGTTCCGACGATGTGGCCAACCTGACGAAGTTCATCCGCGCCTGCGATCGCCCTATCCGCTGATCCCGGCTTCCGTTTTGCATTCGTCTTCCGTACGCACCCGGTTTGCCCCCAGTCCCACCGGCGCCCTGCACCTCGGCGGCGTGCGCACGGCGCTGTTTTCCTGGTTGCATGCCCGCAATCGGGGCGGCCGCTTCCTGTTGCGTATCGAAGACACGGACCGCGCCCGCAACAGCGAGGGCGCGGTGGCTTCGTTGCGCGACGGCCTGGCTTGGCTGGGTCTGGACGCCGACGAGGAACCGGTGCGGCAGAGCCGCCGTCTGCAACGCTACCGCGAGGCGGTCGCCGGGTTGCTGGAGGCGGGCCGCGCCTACCGCTGCTACTGTACGCGGCAAGAGTTGGAAGCCATGCGCGCCGCCGCCCGCGCCGAGGGCCGCAAGCCGCGTTACGACGGCCGTTGCCGCGACCGCCGGCTGCCGCCGCCCGGCGGCGCGCCGTCGCCGGCGATCCGTTTCCGCAGTCCGCGCGACGGCCGGCTCAAGATAGCGGATATGGTGCAGGGCAGCGTCGCCTTCGACAACGCCGAGTTGGACGACCTGGTTATCGCCCGCTCGGACGGCAGCCCCACCTACCACCTGACCGTGGTCGTGGACGACCGCGACATGGGGATCACCGACGTGATCCGCGGCGACGACCACCTCAACAATACCCCCAGGCAACTGCACTTGATCGAGGCGCTGGGGGCGGCGGCGCCGCGCTACGCCCACGTACCGATGATCCTGGGGCCGGACGGCAACCGGCTGTCCAAGCGCCACGATGCCGGCGACGTGCTGCAATATCGGCGGCAGGGCTACCTGCCGGAGGCTTTGCTCAATTACCTGGCGCGGCTTGGTTGGTCCCGCGGCGACCGTGAACTGTTTCGTCTGGGCGAACTCGTGGAGCATTTCGACATAGGCGCGGTCAGCCGGGCGGCGGCGCGCTTCGACCCGGACAAGATGCGCTGGTGCAACCAGCAGCACATGCTGCGCCGTTGCCCCGGCGATCTGGCCGGGGGGCTGCGCGCCCAACTGCTGTCCCTGGGCGTTACCGCCGCCGGTATCGCCGCCGGCCCCGAGCTGCGGCACCTGGCCGAAGTGCAGCGCGAACGACATCCCACGTTGCGGGAAATGGCGCGGGCCAGCCTGGCGTATTACCGCGCCCCGGAAGGCTACGAACCGCGCGCCGCCGTCCGCTTTCTGCAACCGGCGGCGTTGCCCCCGCTACAGGAACTCCGCCGCCGTCTGGGCGGCCTGGCATCGTGGCGCGCCGCGGCCATCGGCAAGGAGGTGGAGGAGGTGGCCGCCCGGCATTCGCTGCCGCTGGGCAAGGTCGCGCAACCGGTGCGGGTTGCCGTCTGCGGAACGCCGGTCTCGCCCCCGATTGACGTCACCCTGGAACTGCTGGGCCGCCGCCGCACGCTGGCGCGCCTGTGGCGCGGTATCGCTTGTATTGAGCGGCAGGCGACGGCGGGAAAGGAAGAGGCGAAGGACCAGGTCTGAACGCGCTTGCCAAGTCTGACGCGCTTGTCTGTGCGGTCTGCGGCAGCGCGGCTACCAGGGCAGCGTCTCGCCATTGGCATGGCGGAATTCGCCGCTGTGTTCCAGGCTCATCGCGTCCATGCGGGCGATGAGGCCGGCGGCCGCCTCGTCGGGCGGAATGCCCTGGCCTCCGGTCAATTCGGTCGCCACCATGCCCGGGTGCAGCAACGCCACCGCGATGCCGCGCCCGCGCAGGTCCCGCGCCAGGCTGACCCCGGCCATGTTCACGGCCGCCTTGGAGAGCCGGTAGCCGTAGTAGCCGCCGGAGGAATTGTCCGCTATGGAGCCCATGCGGCTGGTTATGATCGCCACCCGGGCGCCTCGCTTCAGTTGCGGCAACAGTGCCAGGGTCACCCGCAACGGCCCCAGGACGTTGACCTCGAACTGCCGGCGCACCCGCTCGAAGTCCAGGTTATCCACGCCGTCCGCATACATGATCCCGGCATTGTTGACCAGCAGGTCCAGCGTTACGCCGTCCAGCGCCCGGGCCAGGAGCCGCGCTCCCTCGTCGTTGCTCACGTCCGCCCCCGTTACCGCCCGTATGCCCAGCGCATCCAATTCCGGCGAGGACTTGCGGCAGGCCGCGATCGCCTCGTCGCCGCGCCCGTGCAGCTGGCGGCACAGCTCCAGGCCGATGCCCCTGTTGCCGCCGGTTACCAGTACGGTGGCCACCGCTTGCTACCTTTCCCGCTCCCGTATATATACCGACTTGGGGCCCTGCGGATGGGCGCCTTCCTTGACCCGTTCCTGAATATCGAATAACTCGATTGCCCTCACCAGCTCGCCCAGCTTCAGGTAGCCGTAGTTGCGCGGGTCGAATTCCGGCGCCCGTTTGACGATGATCTGTCCCACCTCCCCCAGGTATGCCCAGCCGTCGTCGTCGGAGACCGATTCCACCGCGCTGTGCAACAGGGTCACGAGTTTCTCGTCCTGTATCAACTGTTCGGAGGTCTTCGGCTTGGTAATGTTGCTCCAGTCGCCCTTGGGTATTTCCAGCACGTCGGTGAACAGGAACTTATCGCAGGCGGATACGAAGGCCTTCGGCGTGCCTCGTTTGCCGATTCCGTACACGACCATGCCGGACTCCCGGAGCCGCGACGCCAGCCGCGTGAAGTCGCTGTCGCTGGATACCAGGCAGAAACCGTCGAAGCGATTGGTGTAGAGCAGGTCCATCGCGTCTATGATCAGGGCGCTGTCGGTGGAGTTCTTGCCGGCGGTGTAGGAAAATTGCTGGAACGGATGCAGCGCGTATTTCAGCAGTGCCTTTTTCCATTCCCCCAGATACGGGGAAGTCCAGTTGCCGTAAACGCGCTTGGTGTTGGCGGTGCCGTATCTGGAGATCTCTTCCAGCAGCGGGCCCATGAGAGACGCCTGGGTATTTTCCGCATCAATCAGGATAGCCAGTCTTTGCGCCTTTTCGTTCGCCATCTTCTTTAGCGCCAGCCCCGTTCCGCGGTTTCGGGCGCTATTTTGTCCTGTTTTTCGTGCCGGGGGGCCGCCGGCAGCCCCCTGTTATTCCTGGAAAGCCCTTACCAGGGTGGAAAAATCGTTTCTCCCCGGGCGGATATAGCGCCGAAAGCCCTCCTCATCCACATACAAGCAATCATATACGATTTTCCGTTGCGCGTCATTCCGCTGCGCCTCGGTCGCGTCTTCGCACCACTGCTTCAGCCGATCCATTTGCGGCGACACATCCTCGTCCCTCCGCCCCTTGGTCTCCACCACATAAATTTCCGATGCGGATTTTTTGACCTGTTGCTTGACCACAAACGGGCGCGTTCCCGCGACCTTGATGTAATCGAGAATCTCCGCGCCGCCTTTGTCGCGCGCGATGCGCGCGCTGATTCCCTGCTTGAACGTTTCCATAATCGTTTTCGCAACCTCCGGTTCGGACAGGTTACGCCAAGTGCCGCACACATATCGGCATCAAGCCAGCGTGTTCTTCTCATGTCTATTTCCACATTGTCAAGAAAGCAATCCTCCGTTTATTTGTGGAGCAACACCAAACTTTCAAAGCCATTTTTATTGTGGTAGGTAGTCGGCAGGGAAATCTTCATACTATCACCCCCAAAATCTGCATGGTATCATTGCCAAAAATATCCACCATCTTGACCGCCAACTTCCGCGCCCCCGGGCCGCACTCGTGGAACGCGCTGGTCAATTCCAGCGTTTGGTTTTTCCTGGTCCGAAAGGACTGCCACTCGTTCTCGAACACAAAATCCCCGCTCTCTTTTTCTACGATTTTGCCGTCGTCGTCGCGCACGCGGATGATTTCCGGTTTGCGCTCAAAGTCAAAATCCACCGCCCAGTAGTCAATCCAGTCGGCCCATTCTTTGGTCAGGATTTCGCGGCTGACAGCGCCGTTTTTTTCTTTGGTGATTTTCACAATCTGCCCGGCGGCGGCGATAACTTTGCTTTTGCCGACCTTCAGATTCGCGAATGCCTCCCGCCCGGCGTCCTGCGAGTAATACACCGAAAAATCGGTCAGCCGCACCGCCACCTTGTTCTTTTTCTTGATTACTTCGGCATCAATGTAAGACACATCGTGAAACACGATTTCCCCTCTGTCCACGGTGCGCTTGTCGAACACTTCCGCCGGGATGTATTTGAGCGCGAGTTCTACGCCTTTGCTTTTGGCGTCTTCCTGGGTTTTCGGGAACATGCCCATTTCGAATTCAAAGGCGAGAATGTCTGCGCGGGTGATTTTCCTCCGCAGGCATTCGCCAACCACTTCCTCCGCGAACAGGCGCGTCACCGGCAGGTTGATGGGGCCGATGGCCACCATGCGCCCGGCTTTTTTGCCGTGGAACACGCCGGACTGCTCCACCGCCTGCGCCGCGTAGGCGCGCAGAATCAGCCGCTGGTAGTCGCGTTGTTTTTGTTGCAGCTGTTGTTGCTGTTGTTTGTCGCTGAGGTTCGGGTTGACGCCGATGTAGTGCTGGCGCTCGTATTTGCCGAGGTTGAGGATGGCAAAGGCGCGGTAATCTTTGCCGCCCGCCTTCAGTTCGCGCTGGACGCCGATCATGCGCTTGCGCGTGGTGTGGATGGCGAACTTGCCTAGGTCGGAGACTATCCATTTGCGGTTCAGTTTTTCGGCGACGGCGGCGGTGGTGCCGGAGCCGCAGAAGAAGTCGGCGACGAGGTCGCCTTCGTTGCTGGAGGCTTTGATGATGCGTTCCACAAGTTTTTCCGGCTTTTGGGTTGGATAGCCAATTTGTTCTTTTGCTTGAGAATTAATTGGATAAATATCAATCCAAATATCCTCTACTGGCTGACCTTGTGAATCATCCAGAAATCTTTTTACTCTCGGCTTGCCCGCATTAGTGAAAACAATCACGCCATCCTGCAGTCCTTGATTGATTTTCTCTTGCGACCAAATCCAATGTTTCCCGGGAGGCGGGGGCAATAACCCCTTTCCCCCAAAATATCTCGCTTCTCCTTGACCTCTCTGGGTAAAGTCAGCCAGTTGATACTGGCGGCCTGTTTTTTCATCTACTAATTTGTAGTGGCTGCTCAAACGCTTGGGATCGTGCTCCGTGTATTGTTTATTGAATAAATGGCCTTCTCGAATTTTTGAATATGCAAACACACTGTCGTGCACATTTCCGAACGACTTCGCTTGGCCTTTTGAGGAACGAATTTTTTGCCAAATTAACTCATTGATAAAATTTTCTTTCCCGAAGATTTCATCCATCACCAGCCGCATATAGCCATTCACCCGCCAATCGCAATGCACGTAAATACTCCCATCATCCGCCAGTAAGTCGCGCATCAGAATCAGCCGCTCGTAAATCATCGCGATAAAAGAATCCGCTCCCTTGCCCCAGGTGTCGCTGTATGCGATTTGCTCCAGCACATTCGGCTTCTTGGTAAAAGTCTCTTCGCCGTCGCCAATCTCTACATCCATGGAAAAATCCGCGCCCACATCGAATGGCGGGTCAATGTAAATCAGTTTCAGGCCGCCAGCCTGTTCGATCTCCTCGCGCAACGGGCCGCCCTTCAATGACGACAGCGCCAATTTGTTGTCGCCCCAGATCAGTTTGTTGACCCACCCCGCCTGTTGCCGCCCGCGCTCGTCGAACAGATAGCCCTGCTGCGGCTCGGCAGTGCCGTCGCCCGCCCGCTTCTCAGCCCGCGGCTCATCCACCTGCTCGATAGTCTGAAACGGCAGCACCACGCTGCTCACCTCGCGGCTTTTGCCGTTCCAGACCAGCTCTACCTCGCGCTTGTCGCCGAACAGTTTGAAGCGGAACTTGTCCGGCAGCGGCTTGTTCGCCTCAATCAGTTTGACGAGGTCGCGCTTTTCGTTGTCGCTGAGGTTCATGGCCGTTGCTGTTTATCAGCTCATGGCCGGGCGCCGGTCTCGCAAGGCGCCGCCGATGATGTTAAACCCGAGCATGTAGCAATATACGCTGGTGGGGATACAGTCTGCCTGCCGCCCCTGTCCCAGGTCGAGTTTGCCGGTTTCGGTGCGTGTTGTGAATACGCTGGGCAGGCCAGGGTGTTTTTGGAGAAAGGACTTTAGGGAACTGCGTAGTCTCCGCTGGGCGAGGGCGCCGTCGGACCATTTGACTTCCACGCACCATGCGGGACGTTGCCGACTGTCCAGGCCGACGATGTCCACTTCGCCCTGGGACCAGCGCGCGTAGTGGAGTTCCTGGTTTTGGTGGAACCATTGCGAGAAGACGGCGGTCTCGGACAGGACGCCCATATCCAGGGCCTCCCCGCCGACCGGGCCGAATAGGGCGCAACGCATTGAGGGGTTGGTGAGATAGACCTTGAAGAAGTTGGCGCGTTTGAAGCGCCGGGCATTGCGGTCTATGCGGTGGACGGTCTTGATGAGGAAAGCGGCCTGCAGATATTCCAGGTAGCGCTTGATCGTGGGTTTGGTGACGCCGGAGTTTCGGGACAGTTCGTCCAGCGATATTTCCTGGGCGGTGTTCCAGGCGAGGGTCATGAACAGGTTGTTGAGTTCCTGGATGTCCTGGATGCCATACAGGCTGGGCAGGTCGCGCAGCAACACTTTGTCTATGATGTCGCTGCGGATGTAGCGGCCCACGTCTTGCCGGATGGTTTCGGAAAAGACGGCCTCGGGGTAGCCGCCGATGTTGATATAACGGATAAAGTGTTCGTTGAGTTGTTCGATGTCGTCGCATTCTCCCATGCCCTGGTCACTGACCGGTCGCACCATTCCTCCCAGGTCTTGCAGTTCCAGGTATTCATAAAAGGTCAGCGGCGGCAGCAGGAAATCGGTGAAGCGCCCGGCGCCCGATTCGATGCTTTTCAAGCGCAACGCCGCCGCCGCCGAGCCGGAGGCGACGCAGCGGATTTGCGGGTGAGAATCCACGAATGCCTTGAGGTGGCGCTCCCAGTCCGGCAGGTACTGGATCTCGTCGAGGAAGAGGAAGGCCGGAATCCCCTGCAATCCGCCGGCCTTGCGCAGATGCCCGACGAGGGTTTCGATAGACAGGTTGGCGTACAAGGGTTGGTCCAGGGACAGGCAGGCGATGGCGTGCGGGGAGGCGCCTTTTTCCAGGAGTTCCTGGATCGCGTGTTGCAACAGGACGGTCTTGCCGACGCGGCGCGGCCCCATCAGCACGATGGCGCGGCGCACACCCTCGGTCGCCAGCAGTTGGGCGAAGCGCCGGAAATAGGCGCGGGGGCGCAGGTTGCGGTAGAACGAGTCGGTTTGGGGCGGGGTGCCTTCCCACCAGGGGTTGTCAACGCGCATGCGCGCCCGGCACTGTTCCGGGGGGATGGTTTGCATGGGCGGATTCTAGAGAATACGGGAGCATAAATCAATCTAACGAAAGTTAACTTGTCTTAAGCCCTATTATTGGATTAAATACTTATAAATCAACAACTTAAAATTGCACCTAAAAAAGCAGGCTGTGAGGAGGCGGCTTTTTTGTCTCATATTTTGCGTTCTGTGAGGCGCTGCCGGCTTAGCATCTCGCGGATGAGACGCTAAGCGTCTTTCGCCTCGCGGGGGATTTCCGGCGGCCAGGGCTGTGCCGGGCGCCGAGGAAAGTGCGCCGCCCGGCCCCTTGCCGGGAGCGTGGCATATATGGACACGGCGCGGTTGGCAATTCACAATGCCCCTTTTTTCGGCGCGGGAGACGGAGATGAATGCGGAAGACGCTACCCTGGAACTGGCGATGGAGTTGATCCGGCGGCCCTCCGTTACCCCCGAGGACGGCGGCTGCCAGGAGTTGATCGGCACCCGCTTGCGGGCCATGGGCTGCGAGCTCACCTCCCTGCCCTTCGCCGATGTCTCCAATCTCTGGGCGACGCATGGCGAGGGCGCGCCCCTGCTGGCGCTGGTGGGCCATACGGACGTGGTGCCGCCCGGGCCGGCGGCGGCCTGGAGCGAGCGGCCCTTCGTGCCCCGGCTGCGCGACGGCAAGCTGTACGGGCGCGGCGCCGCCGACATGAAGGGCGGGGTCGCGGCCATGGTGACGGCAATGGAGCGCTTTTTGCGGCGGCGCCCGCGCCATGCCGGCACGGTGGCCCTGCTGCTGACCAGCGACGAGGAGGGGCCGGCATTGCACGGCATCCGGCGGGTGGCGGAGTGGCTGCGCGAGCGCAAGCTGTTGCCGGATTACTGCCTGGTGGGGGAGCCTTCCAGCGAACGGCGCCTGGGGGACGTCATCAAGCATGGCCGCCGCGGTTCCCTGAGCGGCCGCCTGCGGGTGCAGGGACGGCAGTGCCACATCGCCTATCCGGAGCGCGGCGTCAACCCGATCCATGCCGCGCTGCCGGCCCTGGCCGAGTTGTGCGGCATGGTGTGGGAGGAGGGGGACGGCGGCGACTTCCCCCCGACCCAGTTCCAGGTCTCCAACCTGCGGGCGGGCACCGGGGCGGAAAACGTGATCCCCGGCCACTTGGAGGCGCTGTTCAACTTTCGCTATTCGCCGGCGCTGTCGCGGGAGGAAATGCAGCGGCGGTTGCAGGCGGTGCTGGACGCGCATGGACTGCGCTACGAACTGGAGTGGCACCGCGGCGGCGACCCCTTCCTGACCCGCGGCGGGCGGCTGCTGGACGCCGTGCGGGAGGCGCTGCGGGAGACAGCCGGCGTGGAATGCAGCCTGTCCACCGGGGGCGGGACTTCGGACGGGCGCTTCCTCGCGCCGCTGGGGGCGGAGGTGCTGGAACTGGGGACGACGGGCGACACCATCCACGAGGTGGACGAATACGTGCCCGCCGAAGAGTTGCCCCTGCTTTCGGAGATCTACGAAGGCGTACTGCGCCGGCTGTTGGCCGCGCCCGCGGCGGCCGGGGCTTCCGTTGCCCCGGCGTCTTGAGCGGGCAATGGAGCGGCTTTAATCAGGGCGCCTTAGCCTGAGCGGGCCAGAGAGGGGTATTGTTGCGCGAGTCCCCTCTGTAAGCGTTAAGCGCTGCGGGACGCGCCAGGGTATGGGCCGCGCAATTTCATCTCCCGGCTTGGGCGGTCACACCATCACGGCGGTCACGGAAGGGGCGCTGCTTTTGGGGTCGCTCTGGAATCCCTGCACCAACAGGACGAAGTCGCCGGGGTCGGCCAGGGACTGTTCCTGCGCCAGGCGCCGGGTCAGTGCCACCGCGTCCGCTGTCTCCTCAGGCTCGATCTCCAGCGGAATGATGCCCCAGTGCAGCACCATCTGCCGCCGCACTTGCGCGTCGCCGGCGATGGCGAGTATCGGCGCCGCCGGGCGGACGGCGCTCATGGTGGCGGCGGACATGCCGGTGCGCGACAGGACCACGATGGCATGAACCTTCAGGTCCCGGGCCAGCATGGCGGTGATGTGGGCGATGGCGTCGCCGATGCGCGCCCGTTCGCCGGGGGCGACCAGGAAGGGGTTGTCCACGTCCCCCTGGCGCCACAGATGGGCCTCCGTTTGGCGGGCGATGCGGTCCATGATCCGCACCGCCTCCACGGGATATTCGCCGATGGCGGTTTCGCCGGAGAGCATGAGCGCGTCCGCGCCCTCGTTCACGGCGTGCGCGACATCGCTTACCTCGGCGCGCGTCGGGCGCGCACTGCGGATCATGGATTCCAGCATCTGGGTGGCGACGATCACCGATTTGCACTTGCGCCGCGCCCGGCGGATCAATTCGTTCTGGGCCATGGGCACCTGTTCCGGGAGCAGCTCTACGCCCAGGTCGCCGCGGGCGACCATGATTCCGTCGGCGCTGTCGAGGATGGAATCGGCGTTCTCCAGGGCCGGGGCGCGCTCGATCTTGGCGATGATGCCGGTCTTGCCGCCCTGTTTTCGCACCAGGGCGCGCAGTTGCTCTATGTCTTCCGCCCGTCTCACGAAGGAGAGGGCCAGGAAGTCCGCTCCGGCCTCCAGGGCGAAGCAGGCGTCTTCGCGGTCCTTTGCGGTGATGCAGGGCGCGGAGACCGTCGCTCCGGGAATGTTGATGCCGTTGTGATCGCGCAGTTCGCCGCCGCGCGTCACGGCGCATTCGATCTCGGTGCCGGAGACCGCGCGCACCTCGAGTTCCAGCAGGCCGTCTTTGAGCATGATGCGGCTGCCCGGCCGTACATCGGCGGCGAGACGCTGGTATTGCGATGGGATCAGGCCCGGTGCTCCGGTTACCTGGCGCGTGGTGACGGTTGCGCTCTCTCCTTCCCGCAGGCGGATGCCGCCGTCTCGAAAGGCGCCGGTGCGGATGCGCGGCCCGCAGAGATCGACCAGCACCGCTACCGTAGTGCCCCGGCGCGCCGCCGCCTCGCGAATGCGGCGGTAAGTGCGCCGGTGGAAGTCGCGGTCGCCGTGCGACATGTTGAGGCGAAAGACGGCAACCCCGGCCTCGATCAGCCGCTCCAGTGCCTTTGCGTCGCCGGTGGCGGGGCCGACGGTGGCGACGATTTTCGTGCGCCTGCGTTTCAGCAGGCTGAATTCGGTAGTAATGGGCATGGTCCCGTTTCTTTCGCGTCGGCGGCTCCGAGTCTCTCATTCATTGCGCCCGGCGCGCGCCCCGGGCGCCCGGAGGGCGGGAGGCCCTTGCCGCGCCCTGCGCCTTCGGGCATGGCGCTCAGAGCGCGCGACGGTCCGTAAAGGCGCGCGCCAGGGTGTGGGCGTCCAGATATTCCAGTTCGCCGCCCGCCGGCACGCCCTGGGCGATGCGGGTCGTGCGCACGCGCTGGCCGGCGATGCCGGCCAACATCTCGCGGATGTAGTGGGCAGTGGCCTCTCCCTCCACGGTGGCGTTGGTGGCGAGGATCACTTCCTCCACCGGTTCCTGCCGCACCCGTTCGGCCAGTGCCTCCAGGCCGAGTTCCGAGGGGCCCACCCCGTCCAGCGGCGACAGGTGTCCCATCAGCACGAAGTAACTGCCCCTATAGCCGGATTCCTCGATGACGGGGACGTCCGCGGGGCTTTCCACCACGCACAGCAGGGCCTGGTCGCGCTGGCCGCTGGAGCAGAGCGTGCAGTGCCGGGATTCGCTGAAACTGCGGCAGCGCTCGCAGTGGTTGATTTGTTTGGACGCCGCGGCCAGGGCCTCCGACAGGCGGCGGGCGCCCTCCCGGTTCCGTTGCAACAGGTGGTAGGCGATCCGCTGGGCGGACTTCTTGCCGATCCCCGGCATGCAGCACAGGGCCTCTACGAGTTCGGCGAGCAACGGTGAACCGGGCGCCATGGCTAGAAAGGCATGTTGTCCCGCGACGGCATCAAGCCGCCGGTCAGCGCGCCGAGCTTGTCCTTCAGGGAGCGGTCCAGGCGGCGCAGGGCGTCGTTGACCGCCGCCGCCACCAGGTCTTCCAGCATCTGCTTGTCTTCTTGCAGCAGTTGCTTCTCGATCTCCACCTTCTCCACCTCGCGCCTGCCGTTTATGGTTACCTTGACCATGCCGGTGCCCGACTCGCCCCGGACGGTGATTTGGCCCAGGTCCTTGCGGATCTTCTCGAACTGCTTGATGAAATTGCCAAAGCCTTCCATCATTGCTCCGTTTTTTTCGGTTCCCGCCGCGGCCGTATCGAGTCCGGCTGCAAGGTGGCCTCGAATGTCTCCTGCAACGAGCGCACGACGGGGTCCTGCCGGCATGCTTCCTCGGTCGCGTCTCCTCCCCGCTGCCGCGGCGGGTTGCCGTTGCCCGTTGCGGGCGCCGTGCCTTCTTTGCGAACTGCCGCGGGCGCGGTTTCGGGCGCCGCTTCCGCGATCTGCTCGATGCGCAGCCCCTTCAGGGGCGGGTCGGCGACTTTGATAATGGCCTGTTCCAGCCGTTGCCGGCGCCTTTCGCTGAGCAGGGCGGTGCCGCCGGCAGGCAGGTGCAGGATCAGGATGTCCTGCTGCCGCCCGCCGGGCGAGCAGTGCAGGGCAAGCTGTCGCACGCTGCCCTCAAGTCCGGCGCGCTCGATCAAGGCCAGCCATTCCGCGGCGGGTCCCGTAGCGGGCGCCTCCGGTACCGCTGGCGCCGTCGGCGCCGCTTGCGTTTGCGGCGCCGCTGGCGCCGTCGTGCCGGCCGGGGCTGCCGTGCCGGTCCGGGTCGTCGCGCCGGTCCCGGCCGGGACGGCGGCCGTCTCCGGCTCGGGCCGGAAGGCGAATATGCGGATCAGGCAGATCTCGAAGCCGGCGGCGGGGTCCGGGGCCAGGGCCAGGTCGCGGCGTCCGGTCAGTGCAATCTGGTACAGGAGCTGCGTCTCTTCCGGGGATATTTTGCCGGCAAAGGCGGCGGCGCGCTCCAGCTCCCGCTCTTTGCCTACCTCGGGCACGGCCTGGCAAACGGAGATCTCCTGCAACAGGCTCAGCAGCTCCGATAGCAGCGCGTCGAAGTCCGGCTGGTACCTGGCGATCCGCTGGCTCTGCCGCAGCAGGGCGGGGCCATCCCGGTCAATCGCCGCCGTCAGCAGGGCGTCCAACTCGGCGCCGGGGACGGTGCCGAGCATCTGCTGCACTTGTTTTTCCTGCAGCGCGCCGCCGCCGTCGGTGATGGCCTGGTCGAGGAGGCTGAGGGCATCGCGCAGGCTGCCGTCCGCGGCGACGGCCAGCAGCGGCAGCGAGGGCGCCTCGAAGGCGACCCCCTCCGCCTCCAGGATGCGGGCCAGCTGTCGCGCGATCTCGTCCCGGCCCAGGCGGCGCAAGCCGAATTGCATACAGCGGGACAGGATTGTGACCGGGATGCGCTTGGGCTCGGTCGTGGCCAAAAGGAACTTGACGTGCTCGGGCGGCTCTTCCAGCACCTTGAGCAGGGCGTTGAAACTGTGGTTGGAGAACATGTGCACCTCGTCAATCAGATACACCTTGTAGCGTCCGGCGACGGGGGCGTAAGGCACGTTCTCCATCAGTTCCCGGGTCTCTTCCACCTTGGCCCGCGAAGCGGCATCCACCTCGATGAGGTCTATGCAGCGGCCTGCGTCAATCTCGTTGCAGCTGCGGCATTCGCCGCAGGGCTGGGCGCTCAGCTTCGTCTCGCAATTGAGGCACTTGGCCAGGATGCGGGCCAAGGTCGTCTTGCCGACGCCGCGGGTACCGGTGAACAGGTAGGCGTGGTGCAGTTGTTCTTTGGCCAGCGAGTTGCGCAGGACGCGCAGAATATGCTCCTGGCCGACGACTTCGTCGAAGTTTTTCGGCCGCCACTTCCGTGCCAGTACCTGGTAACTCATTGCTTGGTGCCGCGCATGTCCGCGCCCGATCCCGATGCCGCGCCCGGCGTCGCGGGCGGGAGCGGCCTGGTATGCTTTTGACCGCCTTGCCCTTGTGCCGTGGCGCCTTGGCGCCATGGTATCATAATCGCCGGAAGGCGGCGGGGAGTGCCGCGGAGCGCGGCTTTTTTCGTGCCCCGCTTCGCTCCCTGTTTCGCCGCCGGCCCACCGACGCGATGCACGACCGCGATGCACGACAATCAGCAGTTGCCAGAATTGCCGGCCCGGCCCGGCCCGGCGGACGAAGCCTACCAGCGGCGCGCCCTGCGAGGCGTGTCCCGCACCTTTGCCCTGGTCATTCCTCAGTTGCCGCCGGACTTGGCGCGGGTGGTGGGCAACGCCTATCTGCTGTGCCGTATCGCCGACATCATCGAGGACGATGGCGCCCTGGCGGCTCCCGCCCGGCGGGAATTCGCCGAGCGCCTGATCGCCCTGGTCGGCGGCGCGGACGATGCCGCCGGCTTCGCCCGCGACCTCGGCGCCTGCATGTCGCCGGGCGCGCCCGCGGACGAGCGGGCCCTGATCGCGCATACCCCGGCGGTGCTGCGCATTACCGGCAGTTTCCCCCCGCCGCGGCGGCGCGCCCTGCGGCGCTGCATCGGCATCATGGCGCCCGGCATGGTGCGCTACCAAGCGCGCAAGGGGAGGCACGGTCTGGCCGATCTTGAGGCCATGAACGACTACTGCTACCACGTGGCGGGCGTGGTGGGCGAGATGCTCACCGAATTGTTCTGCCACCACTCCGAGGCGATCGCGCGCCACCGCGGGGAACTGATGCGCCTGTCCGTTTCCTTCGGCCAGGGTTTGCAGATGACCAACATCTTGAAGGACGTCTGGGAGGACTGGAAACGCGGCGCCTGCTGGTTGCCGTGCGCGGTCTTTCGCAAGGCAAGTTACGATCTGTCCCGGCTGCATCCCGGGGAGACGGAGGCCGGCTACCGCCGCGGGCTGGGTTGGCTGATTGGCTTGGCCCGGCAACACCTGGAGGACGCCCTGAGCTATACCCTGTTGATCCCGTCGCGGGAGCGGGGGATACGCCGGTTCTGCCTGTGGGCCCTGGGCATGGCGGTGCTGACCTTGCGCCGGATTGACGGCAATCGCAGCTTTTGCAGCGGCCAGGAGGTGAAGATCCCGCGCCGCGGCGTGTACGGCACGATGCTGGTGACCGGGGCGCTGGCCGGCAGCGACCGGGCCTTGCGGCGGCTCTTTGCCGCCGCCGCCCGCTCCCTGCCGTCGCCAGGGGAGGCGGAGGTTCTGTTCCCCGGCTCCGGTACGGCCGGCGCCAAGCCGTGAACCGCGGCGGGCCGTCACCGGCGGCGCTGCTGAGCGATCCCGGGCATTTCCTCGCCCTGGGGGCAGGGCTGGGGCTTAGCCCGGTCCTGCCGGGGACGCTGGGCAGCCTGTGGGCGTTGCCGCTGCACCTGTGGTTGCGTACCTGGACATGGTGGGGGCAGACGCTGGCGTTGGCGGCATTGTTCCTCGCCGGTATCTGGCTGTGCGGGCGCACGGCCGCCGCCCTGGGCCGCTCCGACCCGGGCGCCGTGGTTTGGGACGAGACGGTAGGCTGCCTGCTGGCGTTGGCTGCCGCCGGACCGGGGTGGTGGGAGCTGGGCGCCGCCTTCCTCCTGTTCCGCCTGTTCGACATCGTCAAGCCCTGGCCGATCCGTTGGCTGGAGCGGCGCCTGGCGGGCGGCCTGGGCATCATGTTGGACGATGTGGCCGCGGCCGCCGCCGCCGCCGCCTGCCTGGCGCTCTGGCGCTATTTCCCGGTCTGAGCCGCCCCGTTTCGGCGCGGCGGTAGTGGCGCGCCCGTCCGCCAGTTGTATATAATTCCCCAATAACAACAGGCCCCCATCCGGGGCGCGGTACGCGCAACTGTATGTACAACCGTATGGGAGCGGTTAAAGGAACCTGGGATGCGGATGCGAAAAACTTTTCTATTTTTCTTATTCATGCCGTCCGGGGCGTCGCGGTCTGCCCGCGCCCCTGCCCGCACAGTTTTGTCGCCCGTACTCGCGGCCCTGCTCGCGGCCCTTGCGTCGGCGGCGCCGACTGTCGCCGGCGCGGAACAGGTCTATAAGTACCTGGACCGCGGCGGGCGGGTCCTGTTCACGGATCGCCCGCCCCAGGACAAGGGGATGCGCCTGGCCGGGGTGTGGACCTGGAAGGGTTGGCGCCTGTCCCAGTGGGACGCCTCCCGCTGGCGCCGGAACCGCGCCCGTTTTCTGCGGCCGATCGATGACACGGCCCTGCAGCACGGGGTTTCCCGCGCCTTGCTGCACGCCGTGATTGATGCCGAATCGGGCTACGATCCGCATGCCGTTTCCTCTGCCGGCGCCGTCGGGCTGATGCAGTTGATGCCGTTGACGGCGCGACGCTACGGGGTCTCCGACCGTCGCGACCCGTTCCAGAACCTGCAGGGCGGCACCCGCTACCTGCGGGATCTCATCGCGCTCTTCGGCGGCGATCTGACGCTGGCGGTCGCCGCCTACAATGCCGGCGAGAACGCGGTGATCCGCTATGGGCGTACGGTGCCTCCGTACCGGGAGACCCAGCGGTACGTGGGCAAGGTGCTGGGCTCCTACCGCAAGTTGCGTCTGCAATATCCTGACCCGTTAGTCGGTAATCAGTAGTCAGCAGTCAGTCAGCTGCCGGCAAGCGCTTGCGGTCTGGCGGCCGCAAAGATGCGCCAGGCGGGCTGCCGAAACATTTCTGGATTCGCCCCCGCAATTCGAGGCCTCCGCTTGCCGCGGTTGCCGTTCCTCCGCGCAATGGTCTTGTGCCCCTGTTGCGCCCGCGGAGTATTGTGTCTCCGAATGAAGCCCCGGCCATTTTCCGAGCGCCAGGCGCCAATCGTTGGCGCCGCCCGCATCTGGTTGCGATCGGTGCCCCCAGCAGGG